>NZ_JAOTNW010000011.1:0-225387 GCF_036346515.1 Pseudomonas sp. AM4(2022) | reverse complement strand
ATAGTCAGACAACTGGGTCTACTGTGGGAGCTGGCTTGCCTGCGATGGCGTCATCGGCTCCGGACGATAAGCTCCGATACCGACTTGAGCAGGCTTTTCATAACGTAAAAGGGCGAGCCAGGAACACATCCGCCAGCAATTGATTACGCGGCAGGCCCGCCAGGAACAAGCGCTTGGAAAAGGCCTCGACGCTTGCAGGATGCCCGCAAAGCAAGGCCTGGGTGTGCCGGGAAACAAGCCGCAGTTGCGCCAATGCCGGCTGCAACTGCGCCGCGGTCCATAGCTCCACGGTGAGGTGCCCATGCTGCGCGGCAAGGGCTGCCAGGGGTTCAGCCAGATAATGAGCCTCGGCCTCATGGGCCAGGTGAATCACGCGAATGTCGCCCTGATGATCCTGGCGCAGTGCCTCGCGCAACACGCCCCACAAGGGGCCCAGGCCAGTACCGGAGGCCAGCAGCCACAAGGGTCGCGATTGCCAGTCAGGATCATAGTGCAGCGCTCCACCCCGCAGTTCGCCCAGGCGTAGAGGCTCACCGACCTTCAACTGTCGCGCGGCATCGCTGAAGGCACCGGGTTGACGGCAGTCGATATGGAACTCCAGGTACGGCTCCTCCTGGGGCAAACTCGCCAGGGAATAAGGGCGTGCCACCTGCCCCGCCCACAACACCAAATGCTGCCCGGCCCTGTACCGCAGGGCACGTTCTGGTTGCAGGCGCAGGCGCAGTACCGTCGAACTCAGCCAATCGGCGCCCACCACCTGGGCGGGCAGGCCATCGCGCTGAGGATCAAACGCTTCGACCTTCAGGTCCACACTGACCCGGCACTGGCACGCCAGGCGCCAACCTTGCTGGCGCTGCGTCGGGCTCAGGGCTTCGGGCTGCTGGTCGTCAACCTCACCCTCGCAACGCACCAGGCACGCATGGCAACTGCCGGCCCGGCAACTGAAGGGCACGGCCACACCGGCCTGATTCAAGGCATCCAGCAGGTTGCTGCCGGGGGTGACCGACCAATGGCGTTCGCCGACGTACAGTTCAGGCATATAAGGGCTCAATCATTGCAAAGGGCTAATCCATAATGCGGGTCGCGTTTGGTGGGAGCGGGCTTGCTCGCGAAGGCAGAGTATCAGCAACCACCTACGTCGAAGGGTACACCGCCTTCGCGAGCAAGCCCGCTCCCACATTGGCCTGTGTTCACACTCCTCAGACTTTGACCATAGTCGGGTGTATCGGCCACCGTGCCGGGTTATACTGCCGCGCCTTTTTAGCGTCGCGCCTGCACCATTCTGGCGTGCCTTGGAAAGATGGCTTCAGCCGACCGATGCAACACTGACGCCATCTTTATTGAATGTTCCCTTATAGAGGAGCGCGACTCATGACCGTGATCAAGCAAGACGACCTGATTCAGAGCGTTGCCGATGCCCTGCAATTCATTTCCTACTACCACCCCGTTGACTTCATCCAGGCCATGCACGAAGCCTACCTGCGCGAAGAATCGCCGGCAGCCCGTGATTCCATCGCCCAGATCCTGATCAACTCGCGCATGTGTGCCACCGGCCACCGCCCGATCTGCCAGGACACCGGTATTGTCACCGTGTTCGTGCGCGTGGGTATGGACGTGCGTTGGGACGGCGCCACCATGGGCCTGGACGACATGATCAACGAAGGCGTGCGTCGCGCCTACAACCTGCCAGAAAACGTCCTGCGCGCCTCGATCCTCGCCGACCCGGCAGGTGCGCGCAAGAACACCAAGGACAACACCCCTGCGGTCATCCACTACTCCATCGTCCCGGGTAACACCGTGGAAGTGGACGTGGCGGCCAAGGGTGGCGGCTCCGAGAACAAGTCGAAAATGGCCATGCTCAACCCGTCCGACTCGATCGTCGACTGGGTGCTCAAGACCGTTCCGACCATGGGTGCCGGCTGGTGCCCTCCAGGTATGCTCGGCATCGGCATCGGCGGCACTGCCGAGAAAGCCGCGGTGATGGCCAAGGAAGTGTTGATGGAGTCCATCGACATCCACGAGCTGAAAAAGCGCGGCCCGCAGAACCGTATCGAAGAAATGCGCCTGGAGCTGTTCGAGAAGGTCAACCAACTGGGCATCGGCGCCCAGGGCCTGGGTGGCCTGACCACCGTGCTCGACGTGAAGATCATGGACTACCCGACCCACGCCGCGTCCCTGCCGGTGTGCATGATCCCCAACTGCGCCGCCACCCGTCACGCGCACTTCGTGCTCGACGGTTCGGGCCCGGCGTCGCTGGAAGCGCCACCCTTGGACGCCTACCCGGAAATCGTCTGGGAAGCCGGCCCATCGGCCCGCCGCGTCAACCTCGACACCCTGACCCCGGAAGAAGTGCAGAGCTGGAAGCCGGGCGAAACCGTCCTGCTCAACGGCAAGATGCTCACCGGTCGCGACGCGGCGCACAAGCGCATGGTCGAGATGCTGAACAAGGGCGAAACCTTGCCGGTGGACCTCAAGGGCCGCTTTATCTATTACGTCGGCCCGGTTGATCCGGTGCGCGAAGAAGTGGTTGGCCCGGCAGGCCCGACCACCGCGACGCGGATGGACAAGTTCACCCGTCAGATCCTCGAGCAAACCGGCCTGCTGGGCATGATCGGCAAATCCGAGCGCGGCCCGACCGCCATCGAAGCGATCAAGGACCACAAGGCCGTGTACCTGATGGCCGTGGGCGGCGCAGCTTATCTGGTGGCCCAAGCCATCAAGAAGTCGCGCGTGGTTGCCTTCGCCGAGCTGGGTATGGAAGCCATCTACGAGTTCGACGTGAAAGACATGCCGGTCACCGTTGCAGTGGACAGCAAAGGTGAGTCCGTCCACATCACCGGTCCTGCCATCTGGCAGAAAAAGATCAGTGACAGCCTGGCGGTAGAAGTGCAGTAAGCACCTCTTCCAAAAGAATAAAGGCGACTGCGGCCCCATGGCCCAGTCGCCTTTTTTCTGCCTGAAGCAAGGGGGGCTAGCTCCCACACAAGCTCCTTGGTCACAAGATATGAGCTGCCCATGCTATGGTGCTCGCCCCTTACCGTGCCTGTTCATCATCGTATGATCGTGATCCCTCGCCCCCTGCGTCTGACCTTCTATTCTCTGTTGATCATCGCCGGTGCGGTGCTGGCCGCCGCCTTGGCCACGCGCCATGCCGAACGCCAGGCCCTGGTGGACGACGCCGCCCGTGCCAATCAGCAACTCGCGCTGTATGCCAACTCGCTGCACACCCTGATCGAACGCTACCGTGCCCTG
The DNA here is from genome assembly GCF_036346515.1 of Pseudomonas sp. AM4(2022). Classification (NCBI taxonomy): domain Bacteria; kingdom Pseudomonadati; phylum Pseudomonadota; class Gammaproteobacteria; order Pseudomonadales; family Pseudomonadaceae; genus Pseudomonas; species Pseudomonas sp. AM4(2022). The sequence continues at coordinate 222,135 of NZ_JAOTNW010000011.1, read as the reverse complement.
CCCGCTGTGCTGGCGCTGGATTCGGAGATGATCAGCGCCTTGAAGGGCCCGCTGGACGCCGCTACGCAAGACCGGCTCAACCGCAAGCTGGAGCGCATCAACGGCGCTGCGCAGTCTTCGACCCTGGAACTGATGGACCGCTCCGGCCTGGCCGTGGCCGCCAGCAACTGGAACCTGCCCAGCAGTTATGTCGGCCACAACTACGCGTTCAGGCCGTATTTCAGCCAGACCTTGAGCCAGGGCACCGGGCGCTTTTATGCGGTGGGCGTTACCACGGGTATTCCGGGCTACTTTCTTTCCAGCGCGGTCGTGGATGAGCACGAGCAGTTCCTCGGCGCCATGGTGGTCAAGCTGGAGTTCCCCGAGCTGGAGCGCGAGTGGGCCCAGGGCAATGACCTGCTGTTGGTCAGCGATGCGCGGGGCATCGTGTTTATCGCCAACCAGCCGGGCTGGCGTTATCGCAACCTGCGGCCGTTGTCCGAAAATGACCTGGCTGAACTCAAAGCCACCCGCCAATACGACAAGAAGCAACTGCAGCCACTGGACACCCAGCCCCTGCAACGCTTTGACGAAAACAGCCACTTGATTCGCGTCAGCGGCCCCGACGGTAACGCCAATTACATCTGGGAGTCGCTGCCGCTCAAGCGCGAAGGCTGGACCCTGCACCTGTTGCGCAAACCCCAGTTCGCCTTTGAAGACCAACGTAACGCGGGCCTTGCCGCTGCGGGTTCGTGGCTGGCATTGGTGTTCCTGGTGCTGTTCCTCAGCCAGCGCTGGCGCCTGGCGCGCTTGCGCCAGCGCAGCCGTGAAGAGCTGGAACAATTGGTCGAAGAACGCACCCAGGCGCTGCGCACCGCCCAGGATGGCCTGGTGCAGTCGGCCAAGCTGGCGGCATTGGGGCAGATGTCGGCCGCCCTCGCCCATGAAATCAACCAGCCGCTGACCGCCCAGCGCATGCAACTGGCGACGCTGCGGCTGCTGCTCGACCATGGTCGCGTGGACGATGCCTACAAGGCTCTCACGCCATTGGATGACATGCTCACGCGCATGGCCGCGCTCACCGGCCACCTGAAGACGTTCGCGCGCAAGAGCCCCAGTGGCCTGCGCGAAAAGCTGGACCTGGCGACGGTGGTCGACCAATCCTTGCACCTGCTCGACGCGCGCCTGCGTGACGAAGCCATCGGTGTGGTGCTGGACCTCACCCGCCCGGCCTGGGTACGTGGCGACGCGATCCGCCTGGAACAGGTGCTGATCAACCTGTTGCGCAACGCCCTCGACGCCATGGCCGACAAACCGCGCAAGCGCCTGGAAATCCGCCTGCACGCCGATCAGCAGCTGTGGCAGTTGAGCGTCTGCGACAGCGGCGGCGGGATTGCCGAAGAACATTTGAGCAGCGTGTTCGACCCGTTTTTCACCACCAAACCGGTGGGCGACGGACTCGGCTTGGGGCTCGCGGTGTCCTACGCTATCGTGCATGAACTGGGCGGACGCCTGAGTGCCGCTAACCGTGGCGATGGCGCGACTTTCACCTTGACCCTGCCTATCGCCCTGGAGACGCCAGACCTATGTTGAACGCGGTGATTGTGGTCGATGACGAAGCCAGTATTCGCACGGCCGTCGAGCAATGGCTGAGCCTGTCGGGGTTTGAAGTGCAGTTGTTCAGCCGCGCCGAAGAGTGCCTGGCGCAATTGCCCAAGGACTTTGCCGGAGTGATTCTGAGCGACGTGCGCATGCCGGGGCTCAGCGGCCTTGAGCTGTTGGCCGAGGTGCAGCGCCGCGATGCCGATTTGCCGGTGATTTTGCTCACCGGCCATGGCGACGTGCCTATGGCCGTCGAAGCCATGCGCGACGGGGCCTACGACTTCCTGGAAAAACCCTTCAGCCCCGACGCCTTGCTCAACAGCCTGCGCCGGGCGTTAGACAAGCGTGGCCTGATCCTGGAAAACCGCCGCCTGCATCAACAGGCCGATCATCGCGCGCAGTTGGAGTCCAGCCTGCTGGGCGTGTCCAAGAGCCTGCAAAGCTTGCGCCGCCAAGTGCTGGACCTGGCGAGTTTGCCGGTCAATGTGCTGATTCGTGGCGAGACCGGCAGCGGCAAGGAGTTGGTCGCCCGCTGCCTGCATGACTTCGGCCCACGCGCCAAGAAGCCCTTCGTAGCCCTTAACTGCGCGGCGATCCCCGAGCAGTTGTTCGAAGCCGAGCTGTTCGGGCACGAAAGCGGCGCTTTCACCGGTGCCCAGGGCAAACGTATCGGCAAGCTGGAATATGCCCACGGCGGCACCTTGTTCCTGGATGAAATCGAAAGCATGCCCCTGGCCCAGCAAGTGAAATTGCTGCGAGTGTTGCAGGAACAGAAGCTGGAGCGGCTGGGCTCCAACCAGAGTATCCATGTGGACCTGCGCATCATCGCCGCCACCAAGCCCGACCTGCTGGAAGAAGCCCGTGCCGGGCGCTTTCGCGAAGACCTGGCCTATCGGCTCAACGTCGCGCAACTGCGCCTGCCGCCATTGCGTGAACGTCGCGAAGATATTCCGCTGCTGTACGAGCATTTTGCGCAAAGCGCCGCCGAGCGTTTGGGCCGCCAGGTCGAGCCCTTGAGTGGGCCACAGCTGGGGCGCCTGCTCAGCCATGACTGGCCGGGCAATGTGCGCGAGCTGGCCAACGTCGCCGAGCGCCAGGTGTTGGGGCTGGACGAGCCGGAACCGCAAGGGATCGAAGCCGGGCAGTCGTTGGCGGCGCAGCAGGAGGCGTTCGAGGCACACTGCCTGAAGGCCGCGTTGACGCGGCACAAGGGTGATATCAAGGCGGTGCTGGCCGAGCTGCAACTGCCGCGTCGTACCTTCAATGAGAAGATGCAGCGGCATGGGTTGGTGAGGGAGATGTTTCTCTGATCCCGCTTCTGTATTGATTGTAAGGACGTCTTCGCGAGCAAGCCCGCTCCCACATTTGAAATGAATTCCAACCTGTGGGAGCGGGCTTGCTCGCGAAGAGGCCAGTAGCTATAAGCGGATTTCCGCTCATCACCTAAAAACCATCAGCGACTTTCCGCTCAAAAAAAACCCATAACCCTTCTATTCCGGGCCTTCCTCTACCTGGCACAGCTCCTGCTATAGCCCGAACAGGCTGCGCACGCGCCGCTCCATAAAAACAACTAGATGAAGGATCCTTCAATGGATAACTCCAACACCGTGCCTCTGGGATCGACGACCGCAAAAGCGCAGGAGCGCACCACCTCCAGCCGCATCAAGTCGATCTTCAGCGGATCGGTCGGCAATATGGTCGAATGGTACGACTGGTACGTCTACGCCGCCTTCTCGCTGTACTTCGCCAAAGCCTTCTTCCCCAAAGGCGACACCACTGCCCAACTGCTCAACACCGCCGCGATCTTCGCCGTGGGCTTCCTGATGCGCCCGATCGGTGGCTGGCTGATGGGCCTGTACGCCGACAAAGTCGGGCGTAAAAAAGCCTTGATGGCCTCGGTGTACCTGATGTGCTTCGGCTCGCTGCTGATTGCCCTGAGCCCCGGCTATGAAATCATTGGTATCGGTGCGCCGATCCTGCTGGTGTTTGCCCGTCTGCTGCAGGGCCTGTCGGTCGGCGGCGAATACGGTACCTCTGCCACTTACCTCAGTGAGATGGCTACCAAGGAACGTCGCGGTTTCTACTCCAGCTTCCAGTACGTGACCCTGATTTCCGGCCAGCTCATCGCCCTGGCGGTGCTGATCGTGCTGCAACAGGTGCTCACCACCGAGCAGTTGTACGCCTGGGGCTGGCGCATCCCGTTCGCCATCGGCGCCCTGTGCGCAGTGGTCGCGCTGTACCTGCGTCGCGGCATGGAAGAAACCGAGTCGTTCACCAAGAAAGAAAAAGCCAAGGAAAGCGCAATGCGCACCTTGATGCGCCACCCCAAGGAACTGATGACCGTGGTCGGCCTGACCATGGGCGGCACCCTGGCGTTCTACACCTACACCACCTACATGCAGAAATACCTGGTGAACACCGTCGGCATGAGCATCTCCGACTCCACCACCATCTCGGCGGCGACGCTGTTTCTGTTCATGTGCCTGCAACCGATCATCGGCGGGCTGTCGGATAAAGTCGGCCGCCGCCCGATCCTGATCGCCTTCGGCGTGCTTGGCACCCTGTTCACCGTGCCAATCCTCACCACCCTTCACACCATCCAAAGCTGGTGGGGCGCGTTCTTCCTGATCATGGCGGCGCTGATCATCGTCAGCGGCTACACCTCGATCAACGCCGTGGTGAAGGCCGAGCTGTTCCCCACCGAAATCCGCGCACTGGGCGTGGGCCTGCCATATGCCCTGACCGTGTCGATCTTCGGCGGTACCGCTGAATACATCGCGCTGTGGTTCAAGAGCATCGGTATGGAAACTGGCTACTACTGGTACGTGACCGCGTGTATCGCCGTGTCGTTGATGGTCTACGTGACCATGAAAGACACGCGTAAACACTCGCGAATCACCACCGACTAAAAAATGTGGGAGCGGGCTTGCTGTGGCGAGCAAGCTTGCTTGCGCTGGGGTGCGAAGCGCCCCCAAAAAGCTGGCTCCAGCTACGCTGTCGAACGGGAGCAAGCTCCCTCGCCACAGCAAGCCCGCTCCCACATTAGCCTTAGGACAACTCTGCGGCCTCATTGCGCCCATAACGCCGTTGTGCATACGACGCGCCGACAATCATCACCAGCAGCACCGCTGCCAACACCGCCGATGAACCAATGGTGCCAAAATCCAAGCCGCCCTTTTCATGGGGTTTGGTCAGGAAATCCCCCAAGGTCGCGCCAAACGGCCGAGTCAGCACAAATGCCACCCAGAACAACAGCACCGACGATATGCGGGTGAAGTATTTGAGCGCCACCACCGCGGCGATGGTCGAGCCGATCAACAATGCGCCACCGGCGAAGCCCAGTCCCGAATCGTCCGCGAGGAAATCGCCCAATGCGGTGCCCAAGGTGTTGGAGAACAGGATCGCCATCCAGTAAAACAGCTCCCCTCGGAAGGTCTGCACCTTGTTCACGTTCAGCGAGTCACCACTGAGGTGCCACAATGCAAAGATGATCATCAGGATCACGATCAGGATCATCGACCCGGTGGCGTAGCCCAGCCCCAGAGTGCGGTCCATGAAGTCGGACATCGTGGTACCCGCCGTGCTGGTGGACAAAATCACGATCCAGTACAGCACCGGGTTGTAGGTTTTCGACCAGAGTTGTGTCACCAAGGTAACCAGGAACACGCTGATCAGGATCATCGAGCTGATGGCGTAGCCAACGTTCAAAGTCATCGACAGCAAGTCCCCGGCGGTTTCGCCCAAGGTGGTTGCGCAGATTTTCATGACCCAGAACGCCAGGGTGATCTGAGGAAGTTTGTTCATGTGTTAGAAGGCTCCAAGGCTCAGTCTTATAGGGGTATTGACCTTGGGCGCAGACTGAAGGGGAAGCTGTGAAAAATAGGTGGCCGATGTATGAAAAATCTATAGGCTCGATGGAAATTTGCCGCCATGAATTGCACTATGACGACCTCCCAAACCGCGTAGCAGGAACCCCGGCCATGCCTGACGACATCCACTTTTACGAACCCGCCAACGGCCACGGCCTGCCCCATGACCCGTTCAATGCCATCGTCGGCCCACGCCCGATTGGCTGGATCTCCTCGCACGACCGCGAAGGCCGCCTGAACCTGGCGCCCTACAGCTTCTTCAATGCGTTCAACTACATTCCGCCGATCATTGGGTTTTCCAGTGTCGGGCGTAAAGACAGCCTGAATAACATCGAACAGACCGGCGAATTCGTCTGGAACCTGGCCACCCGCCCGCTGGCCGAGCAGATGAACCAGAGCTGCGCGGCGGTATCGCCCGAGGTGAATGAATTCGAACTCTCCGGCCTGACGCCGGTGGCTTCGAAAATCGTTGGCGTACCACGGGTGGGCGAGAGCCCGGTGTCGTTCGAATGTAAGGTGACGCAGATCATCCAACTGCAACGTGCCGATCAACAGTTGGTGCCAAGCTGGCTGGTGCTGGGCGAGGTGGTTGCGGTGCACATCGCCAAATGGTTGCTCAAGGACGGGATCTACGACACCGCTGCCGCCGAGCCGATTTTGCGTGGGGGTGGCCCGGCGGATTATTTCCAGTTGGGGCCCGAAGCGCTGTTCAAGATGTACCGCCCAGGTGCCACCAAACCCTGACTGTAATGCAATCAAAACTGTGGGAGCTGGCTTGCCTGCGATAGCGGTGGGTCAGTTAACTCAGGAGTGGCTGATACACCGCTATCGCAGGCAAGCCAGCTCCCACATTGGTTAGGTGTGCTGCCTCAGCGTTAAGCAATTGCCCAGGTCAGTTGCCCTTCTGCATCCACATCGACCAGCCGCTCAAGTTGCAACGTCGCCGCATCATCGGCATCGGACGCAGTCTTGAACGTCTGCCCATCAAGGATCTTATGAAACCTGGGTGCGCCCATGCCATCCAGTGCCTTGACAGCGACGGCGGCGCTGTAGCCACCTTCGCCCGGTACTACGGCGGAAACGGCTTCGTGGTGGGCAAATTGTTTACGTGCCATGTTGCAGGTCCTGGCCAATGGAAAGTCGGCCATTCTAACCGTTAACCGGCCAGTTGCAGGTACTCGCCGTAGGCCTGTGTGGCCGATGCGTCGGTGAAGGTCTGGAAGTCCATGCTGCGCACGACCATGTCGTTCAGAAGCTCAGTGAAGATCATCAGGGCCGCAGAGTTGAAGTAGGCGCTCATGGCCTGCTCGCTGCTCCAGAACCCGGACACCAGCCAGACATCGGGATCGACCTGGGAGTGCTGCAACGAGAATTGCAGGCAACCCTGGGCCTGGCGACCCGGTTCAATCAAACTGCTCAAGCGTGCACCGAGTTCGGTGCTGCACCCGCTACGGGCACGGATAAAGGCCATATGGCTCGCGGGAATGGGGGTGGACATGTTCGACTCTCCCGTTGAGAAGTGATGCTCGGCAAGCACAATGAGAACGTGTTGCCACAGGATCAAAGATAACGGCGCGGAGGTGGGCGCGGTTAGTCAATTCCTGCAGGCTTATTGCACAATCCTGCGAGAAGCGTAGGGAAGACGTTCGGCCCCAGGATTTATTCCAGGCCCAGGCCTCATGTTTCAGGCAGATGACAGTCTGTGTACTTGCCTGATTCACGCCATCTCGCAGGATCAGGCAAGGATCCTGCAGAATCGACGTAACACTATTTGAAAAGCCGCCGCTAAGCTGAGCCCATCAAAGCAGCGTGTAGAGGACGCCCCATGCCGTCGCCAGAATCCAAGTCCGTTCCCCTCGATGCCGAGATGGAGAAACAACGCGCCGAGCTGGCCAGTATCGTGCACCGCCATACCTGGGAAGACGGTTCCTACGGCACGGCGATCACCTCGCTGTACCTGAACCGCCACAACGCGCCCCGAGATTTCATGCCGGTGCTGGTGGAACCCGCGCTGTGCATCCTCGCCAGTGGCAGCAAGGAAGTACGCCTGGCCGACGAGATCTTTGCCTACGACCCGCTCAACTACCTGGTGTTCTCGGTGGCGATGCCGGTGGCCGGCCGCATCATCGACGCCACCGCCGAGGACCCGAACCTCTCGGTGCGTATCAATATCGACCCGGCGCAACTCACAGCGCTGATCGCAGAGGCCGGGCCAATGGGCGTGCCCTCGCGCCCGACCTCACGAGGCATGTATGTTGACCGCATTGATCACGCGCTGCTCGACGCGGTGCTGCGCCTGACCCGCTTGCTGGACACCCCTAAAGACATCGCGATGCTCGCGCCGCTGATCAACCGTGAAATCCTCTACCGTTTGCTGCGTGGCCCGCAGGGTTATCGCCTGTATGAAATTGCTGTGACTAATAGCCAGAGCCATCGGGTAAGCCGGGCGATCAAGTGGCTGAACGGCAACTATGAACAGCCGCTGCGTATCGACGACCTGGCCAAGGAAGTGAACCTGAGCGTCTCGACCTTGCACCACCGGTTCAAAGCGATCACGGCCATGAGCCCGCTGCAATACCAGAAACAACTGCGCTTGCAGGAAGCCCGGCGGCTGATGATTGCCGAAGGGCTGGAGGCCTCGGCGGCGGGGTATCGGGTGGGGTATGAAAGCCCGTCGCAGTTCAGCCGGGAGTACAGCCGGTTGTTCGGTGCGCCGCCGCTGCGCGACCTGGCCCGGTTGCGTCAAAGCATCTGATGTACGCAAAGCACAATGTGGGAGCTGGCTCGCCTGCGATGGCGGTGTGTCCGTCGCTGATGAGTCAACTGAACCACCGCAATCGCAGGCAAGCCAGCTCCCACAGTTGATCGGCGACGCTTACTAATCCAAGGTTCGGGGGAGCTGCAGGGTGACGCGCAGGCCGCCTTCGCGCAGATTCTGCAAACTCACTTCGCCCCCATGGCTGTGGGCAATATTGCGCGCAATCCCCAACCCCAATCCGTAACCCTGCTGCTGGCCGGCCAGGCGGAAGTGCGGTTCAAACACCTGCTCCAGTCGCTGCTGCGGCACACCAGGCCCCTCGTCATCCACATGCAGGATGAACTGCGCGCCATCGTCCTCGATATGCAAATGCGCGTTCTGCCCGTACTTCAGCGCGTTGTCGATCAGGTTGCCGATGCAACGCTTGAGCGCCAGCGGCTTGCCTGGGTAGGCTGACAGCGCCGCGCCATCGAGGGTCACTCTGCCATTGCCATGGGGTGCCAGGTATGGCTCCACCAGGCATTCGAGGACGTGGTTGAGGTCCACCGGCTGGATGTTTTCGTGGATGTCGGTGTCTTTCACGCATTGCAGCGCGCCCTTGACCAGCAATTCCAGTTCATCCAGGTCACGGCCGAATTTGTTTTGCAGGTTCTCGTCTTCCAGCAATTCCACGCGCAGGCGCAGGCGGGTGATGGGTGTGCGCAGGTCATGGGAAATCGCGCTGAACAACTGGCTGCGCTCGGTCAGGTAACGGCTGATACGTTCACGCATGGCATTGAATGCACGGCCCACTTCCACCACTTCACTACCGCCGCCTTCAGCCACCGGCTCCACATCGGCGCCCAGGGACATGTCCCGCGCCGCTCGCGCCAGGCGCTTGAGCGGCCGGCTTTGCCAGTGCACCAGCAGGCCGATGAACAGCAGCAGAAAACCGCTGGTGAGCACAATGAACCACACCTGCTGGGATGGCAGGCCTTGCTCTTCCAGGCTGGTGTAGGGCTCGGGCAACAGCGAGGCGATGTACAGCCATTCACCGGGCGCCAGTTGGATCTGGGTGACCAGCACCGGCGGGTTCACCGGTTCCAGGGTCAGCGCGTAATGCGCCCAGGAGCGTGGCAGTTCGTCGAGCTTCAGGCCGGCATTGAAGATGCGCAGGTCTTCGGCGCTGACGAACTCCACCGAGATATGCACGTCGGCACCCAGGGTCTGGCGCAGCACTTCATCCACCGCCACCAGCACCGCCTGCTTGCGCGGGGTTTCGGGCAATATCTGCATGTCCAGCGGGCGATCATTCAGGGTCACCACAAAACGCGTGCCGCCCATGCTGCGCAATTGGTCCAGCACCAACGGGCGATAGGCCACCGGCAGCGACCGGAAGTAACTCACGCTGGCGGTCATTGAATGCGCCAGGCTACGGGCGCTGGTGACCAGGCCCTCAAGCTGGGTGGCGCGCAGTTGCGACACCCAGATCACGCTGGACAGCGCTTGGGCGAACAGCACCGCAAGCAAGGTCAGGAGTAACATGCGCCCCAGCAGCGAGCGGGGTACCGGGAAGCGGCGGCGGCGTTCGTTCAGCGGTTCAGTGGGCATTGCCGGCAACCACGCTGGCTGCCAGTTGATAGCCGCTGCCACGCACGGTGCGGATCAGCCGCGGAGGTTTCTCGGTGTCGCGCAGGCGCTGGCGCAAGCGGCTGACGGCCATGTCGACGATACGGTCCAAGGGCATCAGGTCGCGGCCACGGGTGGCGTTGCCGATGGTGTCGCGGTCGAGGATCTGCTGCGGGTGGTCGAGAAACAACTTGAGCAAGGCGAAATCGGCACCGGAGAGAATTACCTCTTCACCATCCACATGAAACAAGCGGTGGCTGATCATATCCAGGCGCCATTCATCGAACACCCACACATCGCCGCCACTGCTGCGCTCCTGGCCGAATTGGCAGCGGCGCAGCAGTGCCTTGATGCGCGCCTGCAACTCGCGGGGGCTGAACGGCTTGCCGATATAGTCATCGGCGCCCAGCTCCAGGCCGATCACGCGGTCGGCTTCGTCGGAACTGGCGGTGAGCATGATGATCGGCACCTGCGCCTGGCGCGGGTGCTGGCGGATCCAGCGGCACAGGCTGAAGCCGTCTTCGTCCGGCAACATGACATCGAGGATGACCAGGTCGCACGGTGCCTCGTTCATCGCCTGGCGGAACCCCGCGCCGTCGGACACGCCACAGACCTGGAAGCCGGCGCGACTGAGGTAGGTTTGCAGCAATTCACGGATTTCCTGGTCGTCGTCGACGAGGAGAATGGATTTACTGATTACGCTCACGGGGGCCTCCTTGTTGTTATGGCCTGGCTTAAATCATCGGGTGCCCTTTAGGCCGCCATCGCAGGCAAGCCAGCTCCCACACTTGGAATGCATTCCAGACTGTGGGAGCTGGCTTGCCTGCGATGGCGCCATTATGACCTATGCAAAAGCTTGCTCAAGCGCCACGCCAGCCCCAGTCAACCCGGAATACGGCGCCGTCACCAGCCACACGGGAATACCCTTGAAGTAGTCGCTCATGCAGCCTTTATCCGCAAAGCTTTTGGCGAAACCACTGGCGATAAAGAAGTCGGCAAACCTAGGTATCACCCCACCCACGATATACACGCCACCGCGCCCACCGGTGGTCAAGACGTTATTGCCCGCCACCCGGCCCAGCCAGATGCTGAACTGGTCCAATACTTCCATGGCCACCGGATCGCCGGCCAGGCCCGCCGCCGTGATGGCTTCGGGGGTGTCCAGCACCGGCTCATGCCCATCCACCGCACAAATCGCCCGGTACAGCCGCGGCAAGCCGCCACCGCTCAACGCGGTTTCGGCGCTGACATGCCCGATCTCGCTGTAGATGTGTTGCCACAATTGGGTTTCTCGTGGGCTGCTCAGGGGCAGGTCGACATGCCCACCCTCCCCCGGCAGCGCTGCCCAACGGCCTGCGCCGAGGTCCAGCAAGGTGCCGACGCCAAGCCCCGTGCCTGGGCCGATCACCACGGCCGGGCGCAAGGGTTCCGGCGTGCCTTCGCAGACCACGCGGAATTCGTCGGGCTTGAGCCGGGTCATGCCCAGGGCCATGGCCGAGAAGTCGTTGACCAGCAACAGTTCATCCACCTGAAGGGCCTGGCAAAACGCGGTTTTGCTCAGGCGCCAGTGGTTGTTGGTGAACTTGAATTCATCGCCGCTCACCGGCCCGGCCACCGACAGGCACACCGCACCGATGTCCCCGATTTGCAGGCCTTCTTCTCTGAGATAGACCTTGATCGCCTCTTCAGGACTGCCGTGATCCGCCGTGGCATGCACACGGATCGAATGCAGTTCCTGATCCCGCCATAACGCAAAACGGGCGTTAGTCCCCCCGATGTCACCGACCAGCGCAAGCTTCACTTAAGCGTCTCCAAGGCAGAGGTAAAGGCGCTGGCGCCCTGCTCTGCGGAGCTTGCGGCCAAGCGCATGAATGCAAACAGCTCGCGACCGGCCCCCACGTTATTGCCCAACAGGCCCGTGGCAGGCGTGCGCGCTGCAAATACTTCGGCGTCCACCTTAAGCTCCAGGGTGCCGGTAACGCCATCCACACGGATGATATCGCCATCCTGGACCCGCGCCAGCGGCCCGCCGCTCTGGGCTTCGGGGTTGACGTGGATCGCGGCAGGGATCTTACCCGACGCGCCGGACATTCGCCCGTCTGTCACCAGCGCCACTTTGAAACCACGGTCCTGCAACACGCCCAGGAACGGTGTCATCTTGTGCAGTTCCGGCATGCCGTTGGAGCGCGGCCCCTGGAAGCGCATCACCGCGACGAAGTCTTTTTCCAACAAGCCGGCCTTGAAAGCATCGGCCAGGTCCTGCTGGTCCTGGAACACCACCGCCGGCGCTTCGACAACCTGATGCTCCGGGGCCACCGCCGAAACCTTCATCACGCCACGGCCGAGGTTGCCTTCCATCACGCGCAAGCCGCCTTCCGGCGAGAACGCACGGGCCACCGGGCGCAGGATGGTTTCGTCGAGGCTTTCGATCGGGCCGTCGCGCCAGACCAGTTCGCCATCCACCAGGAAAGGTTCCTGGATATAGCGGCTCAAGCCCTTGCCGGCCACGGTGTTGACGTCTTCGTGGAGCAGGCCGGCTTCCAGCAGTTCGCGGATCAGGAACGACATACCGCCCGCCGCCTGGAAGTGGTTGATGTCAGCCTTGCCGTTTGGATACACGTGGGACAGGGTTGGTACCACCTCGGAGAGGTCGGCCATGTCCTGCCAGGTCAGGATGATGCCTGCCGACATGGCGATGGCCGGCATATGCAGGGTGTGGTTGGTGGAGCCGCCGGTGGCGTTGAGCGCAACGATGGAGTTGACGATGGATTTCTCGTCGACGATCTCGCCGATCGGCGTGAAGTTGCCATTGGCCTTGGTCAAGCGCGTGACCTGGTGCGCGGCCTCCCGGGTCAGCGCATCACGCAGCGGCGTGTATGGATTGACGAATGACGCGCCCGGCAAATGCAGGCCCATCACTTCCATCAACAACTGGTTGGTGTTGGCGGTGCCGTAGAAGGTGCAGGTGCCGGGGCTGTGGTAGGACTTCATCTCCGATTCCAGCAGCTCTTCGCGGCTGGCCTTGCCTTCGGCATAGCGCTGGCGCACATCGGCTTTCTGCTTGTTGGAGATACCCGACGGCATCGGGCCGCCCGGCACGAAGATCATCGGCAGGTGACCGTAGCGCAGCGCGCCCATCATCAATCCCGGGACGATCTTGTCGCAGATCCCCAGCATCAGCGCAGCGTCGAACATATTGTGGGACAGCGCTACCGCCGTGGACATGGCAATGACTTCACGGCTGAGCAGGCTCAGCTCCATGCCCGGCTCGCCCTGGGTCACGCCGTCGCACATGGCGGGGGTGCCGCCGGCGAACTGGCCGACCGAGCCGACTTCGCGCAGAGCCTTTTTGATTTGTTCGGGGAAATGCTCGTAGGGCTGATGCGCCGAGAGCATGTCGTTATAAGAAGAAACAATTGCCACGTTGGCGGCATTCATCATGCGCAGGCTGTTTTTGTCTTCGGTGCCGCAACCGGCCACGCCGTGGGCGAAGTTGGCGCATTGCAGCTTGCCGCGCATCGGACCGTCGCTGGCTGCGCCGCGAATGAGCGCAAGGTAAGCCTCGCGGGTGGCGCGGCTGCGGGCGATAAGCCGTTCGGTGACCTCAAGAACGCGGGGATGCATGTATAGAACTCCAGGCTAACGGATGTGGCGACCTGAGAGTCTATGCTGATCAAACGCCCACGGCTCATGGGATGGCAGGGGGTCGTTTGGATCATCGGACCAGTTGATTCAGGTCACTCGTTGTAGATTGAACAAAATATTGCCACTAAAAAGGCTTGTTTTCTATTTTTATGCGAATAATCTTGTAATTCTTACAACAAATCGACGACAGGCACTTTCCGATGACTCTTCGAATCGCAATCAATGGTTTTGGCCGTATCGGCCGTAATGTCCTGCGCGCACTGTATACCCAAGGCTATCGCCAGGATCTGCAGATCGTCGCCATCAACGATTTGGGCGACAGCTCGATCAATGCCCACCTGCTCAAGTACGACACCGTACACGGCACTTTCGACGCAGAGGTTGCCCACGATCAGGAAAGCCTGACCGTCAACGGTGACCGGATTGCCGTGAGTGCCATTCGCAACCCCGCCGACCTGCCGTGGGCTGCGCACAAGATTGACGTGGTGTTCGAATGCACCGGTCTGTTCACCGACCGTGACAAGGCTGCCGCCCATATTAGCGCCGGCGCGCGCAAAGTAATCATCTCGGCCCCGGCCAAGGGCGCGGACGCCACGGTGGTCTATGGGGTAAACCATGACATTTTGCGTCAATCCCACCAGATCATTTCCAACGCATCGTGCACCACCAACTGCCTGGCGCCGGTGGCCCAGGTGCTGCATCGCGAGCTGGGCATCGAAAGTGGGCTGATGACCACCATTCACGCCTACACCAACGACCAGAACCTCACCGACGTGTACCACACCGACCCGTACCGCGCGCGTTCGGCCACCCAGAACATGATCCCGAGCAAGACCGGCGCCGCTGAAGCGGTGGGCCTGGTGCTGCCGGAACTGGCAGGCAAGCTGACCGGCATGGCGGTACGCGTACCGGTGATCAACGTGTCGCTGGTGGACCTCACCGTGCAGCTGAAGAAAGAAGCCACGGCCGACGAAGTCAATGCCCTGCTCAAACACGCCAGCCAGCATTCGAAGATCCTCGGCTACAACACCCTGCCGCTGGTTTCCAGCGACTTCAACCATAACCCGCTGTCGTCGATCTTCGACGCCAATCACACCAAGGTCAGTGGCAAATTGCTCAAAGTATTGGCGTGGTATGACAACGAGTGGGGCTTCTCCAACCGTATGCTGGATAACTGCCTGGCGTTGTGCAACGCCGAATAAGCCCTGGGCTGGATTGCATGGACTGACTTGTGTGGGAGCCGGGCTCCCACACAATCTCCAAGGCATCTCAAAGTGCCACTTGCCATTTCAGTTGATGATAAGCATTATCATTCACTGCAAATCGGTCTGGTATCACTGTGAGCCAATCTCGCTTCAACCACGTCTTCCTCACCCAACGGGTGATCCTGCTACGAACTCTGCAACGCATGGTGCATAACCACAGCACTGCCGAGGACCTGTTGCAGGAAACCTACCTGCGCGTGACTCGGGCCCTGAGCGAGCGGCCAATCGACCACCTTGAACCTTTTGTCTACCAGACAGCCCGCAACCTGGCGCTGGATCATTTGCGCTCGCGCAGGATTCAGGCGCGTACGCTGCAGGAGGATGTCCCGCTGGATGTCCTGCAAAGCGTCGCCGCGCCCGCCAGCACGCCAGAGGAAGCCACTCAGGCCGAGCAACTGCTGGAGCACCTGAGTGTCAGCCTCGGCCAGTTGAGCGCCCGCCAACAGCGGATTTTCATCCTCAGCCGCCTGCACGGTTGCAGCTACCAGGAGATTGCCGATCAGTTGGGTGTGTCCTTGAGCACGGTGCAAAAGGAACTCAAATTGATCATGGCCATCTGTGTGGGTGTGGCCGAAAGGCTGGATCAGCCTTAAGCTTCACCTGACAGAGGTGTCGATCCAAGCTGTAGGAAAAATGAATAGAACGTGGCGAAGACCCGAGGAACACCGTGACGGACCCGAATAAACTGCGCCCCCATGCGTTGGCTCATGAGGTGTTGCAAGACGCGGCCATGGACCAAGCCCTCGATTGGCTGATTGCCTTGCAGTGCCCGCAACCGGGCCAGCAGGCCGAGTTCGACGCCTGGCTGGCCCAGAACCCGGCGCATGTCCACGCCTTCAGCAAGGCCCAGGCCGCTTGGGGTGACGCGCCGGTACACAGCGCCGCCGTGGCCCTCGCCGCACCGCGCAAGCCCAGCGGCTGGCGCCGGATCAAACCGCACTGGAAACCCCTGGCCACCGCCGCCGTGTTACTGGTCGGCTTGTTCAGTTTCAGCAACCTGCCGGTGCGTTTGCAGGCCGACCATCTGACGGTGGTGGGCGAGCGCCAGCGCCTGCAACTGGACGATGGCTCCAAGGTGCTGCTGAACACCAACTCGGCGTTTTCCAGCACCATCAAGGACCACCAGCGCATTGCCCGCCTCTACCAGGGCGAAGCGTTCTTTGAAATAGCGCCCACCCGTGGCCTGCCCCTGGAGATCGACGCCGGCCCGGTGCGCGCCAGCGTGAGTGACACCGCCTTTGCCGTGCGCTACCTCAATGGTGAAGCCCAGGTCCAAGTGCAGCGCGGCGATGTCGACCTGAGCAATACTTTCGACGATGCCCGTGTGCGCCTGAGCGCCGGTGAAAGCATCCGCATCGGCCCCAAGGGTTTCGGCCTACCGGCCAAGCTCGATCCCAGCAAGGACCTGGCCTGGGTGCAGGGCCGGCTGGTGTTCGAAAACTGCCCGCTGAGCGAAGTGCTGGCTGAGTTGCGCCGCTATTACCCAGGCTGGATCGTCAACAACAACGAGCAACTGGCCAGCGTCGCCGTCACCGGCAACTACCGCCTCGACCAGCCCCTGGACGTGGTGCGCTCCCTGGCTCACATCACCTCGGCCAAGCTGTCGGAGTACCCGGCGCTGGTGATCCTGAACTAAATGAGAATTATTTTTACTCGATGTTAACCGGCGATACGTCTCGTTATAGCCAATGCAACTGATTCCTATTTGGTTCGGTTCGCAACTATAAGATTCGTCTCCCGGAGCGCTCTCGATGTCCTCTCGTTTCAACCGCCGGTCTGCTTCGCCCGTTTTGTCCTTGCTGACCGCTGCGATCCTTCTGGCTGGCGCCCCCGTCATGAGCGCCACCGCCGCGGAACCTGCCGCTCGCAGCCACGCCAATTACACGTTCAGCATCGAACAGCAGCCACTGGTGTCGGCGCTTAACGCCTTTACCGCAGTGACCGGTTGGCAAGTCGGCCTGCCGGCCGAACTGGGCCAGGGCGTATCGTCCCCAGGCGTGCGCGGCCCGCTGCCAGCGGAAAAAGCCCTGGAGCGGCTGTTGGTGGGGACCAACCTGAGCTATCGCAAATTGGGCACCAACAACATCGTGCTGGAAAAACGTAGCGCCGGCAGCGCCCTCGCCCTGCAACAGGTGACCATCAGCGCCACCCGCAATGAACAGGATGTGAACAGCGTACCGAGCACCGTCAGCGTGCACGACCGCGAAGAACTGGACCGCCAGAACGTCAACAACATCCGTGAACTGGTGCGCTACGAACCCGGCGTTTCCGTCGGCGGCGCTGGTACGCGCTCGGGTAACGCGGGCTACAACATTCGCGGTATCGACGGCGATCGCGTGCTCACCCAGGTGGATGGCGTCGAAGTGCCCGACAATTTCTTCAACGGCCCCTACGCCAAGACCCGTCGCAACTACGTCGACCCGGAAATCGTCAAGCGCGTGGAGATCCTGCGCGGCCCGGCCTCGGCCCTGTACGGCAGCAGCGCCATCGGTGGCGCGGTGAGTTATTTCACCCTCGATCCGGATGACATCATCAAGCCAGGCCAGGACGTCGGCGCTCGCCTGAAGACCGGCTACAGCTCCGCCGACGAGAGCTGGCTGACCTCCGGCACCTTCGCCGGGCGTGTGCAAGACTTCGACGGTTTGCTGCACCTGAGCCAGCGCAATGGCCATGAAACCGAATCCTACGATGGCAACAACGCCACCGGCCTGGCCCGTACCGGCGCCAACCCGGAAGATGCGCGCACCACCAACGTGCTGGCCAAGCTGGGCTGGAACTATGGCGATGACAATCGCTTGGGCCTGACCTATGAGAAGTTCAAGGATGACCGCGACGTCAATCTGAAAAACGCAGTGGGCGGCCCGTTCATCGGTGGCCGAGGCATGAACCTGTACCGCGACCGTCGCGGTAACGACACCATTACCCGCGAGCGCTTCGGCCTGGAAAACACCTTCGCCCTGGAGTCGCCGATTGCCGACCGCATCAAGACCAGCCTCAACTACCAGATCGCCAAGACCGACCAGACCACCGCCGAAATCTACCAGGCCGGCCGTCGCGTCCTGCGTACCCGCGACACCCTTTACGAAGAAAAACAGTGGGTTTTCGACGCGCAACTGGACAAAGCATTCAGCCTCGGTGAAACCGACCACCAGGTCACCTACGGCACCACCCTCAAGCAGCAGAAAGTCACCGGATCACGCGAAGGCTCGGCCTCGTGCCTGGCCATTGGCGCCGGCTGCACCGCCATCGGCGCGCCCAGCCCATCAGCCAGCGACAGCGTGAAAAAGGCCAGCGACTTCCCCGACCCGACCATCAACACCTACTCGCTGTTCGCCCAGGACCAGATCACCTGGGACAAATGGACCTTCCTGCCCGCCGTGCGGTATGACTACACCCGGCTCAAGCCCAAGCTGACCCAGGAATTCCTCAACACCGTCAACCCGACCGGCGCCTATGCCGTCGATGGCAAAGACAAGACCTGGAACCGCGTAACACCCAAGTTCGGCCTGACCTACGCCCTGACCGACAACTACACCTGGTTCGGCCAATACGCCGAGGGCTTCCGCACGCCGTCTGCCAAAGCGCTGTACGGTCGCTTCGAAAACCTTAACCTGGGCTACACCGTCGAACCCAACCCCGATCTCAAGCCAGAAACCAGCAAAGGCATCGAAACCGGGATTCGCGGCAAATTCGACGAAGGCTCCTTCGATATTGCGGTGTACTACAACAAGTACCGTGACTTTATCGACGAAGACAACGCCGTGGTCGGCGGCACCGTGGAGCAGTTCCAGGCGGTCAACATCAAGCGCGCCACCATCAAGGGCGTGGAAGCCAAGGGCCGCCTGAACCTGGATACCTTCGGCGCGCCGAAGGGCCTGTATACCCAAGGCTCGGTTGCCTACACCCACGGTCGCAATGACGACAATGGCGAGCCGTTGAACAGCGTCAACCCGCTCAAGGGCGTGTTTGGCCTGGGCTACGACCAGGACACCTACGGTGGCCTGCTGAGCTGGACCTTGGTAAAAAAACAGGACCGCGTCGACAGCACGACCTTCCACGCGCCCGACGGCGGCACCGACGGCCCGTTCAAGACCCCGGGCTTCGGCATCCTCGACCTGACCGCTTACTACAAGGTGAGCAAAGACGTGACCGTCAACGGTGGCCTCTACAACCTCACCGACAAGAAGTACTGGAACTGGGATGACGTGCGCAGCTACGACAGCGTCGGCGAAGCCGGTGTGACCGGCCCGGCCAACCTCGACCGCCTGACCCAGCCCGGTCGCAACTTTGCGATCAACGTGATCTGGGACATCTGACCCATCCGCCTCACCTCGCCGCCATTGCATCCGCGGCGAGGTGAGGATTTTTTACTGTCCCGCGTCTTCTTGTTCGTCTAGTTGATAACGGCTCTCTTTAGGGCACCCAGGCGCTCCCCTTCTCAAGGACTTTTTCATGACTGCTTCTTCCACCGCAGAACGCCCAAGCCTGCGCTCCCAGCGCCTGAACCAGATCACCAACGAGCCGCACACCAAGCTCGACGCGTTGGTGAAGGCTCACGCGCCGTTCGAAACCCAAGCCAACTTCGCCCGCTTCGTAGTGGCCCAGTACCTGTTCCAATCGGAACTGGTGGCCCTGTACAACGATGCCGAGCTGAACCAGATCATCCCTGACCTGACCGCCCGCTGCCGCGCCGAAGCCGCCAAGCTCGACCTGGCAGACCTGGACACCGAAATCCCGGCCCCGGTTGCCGGCGCGGTGAACAACCCCAGCAAAGCCGAAGCCTTGGGCTGGCTGTTCGTCTCCGAAGGCTCCAAGCTGGGCGCTGCGTTCCTGATCAAGCGCGCCGTGGGCCTGGGCCTGAGTGAAACCTTCGGTGCGCGCCACTTGGGCGAGCCGGCCGGCGGTCGCGCCGAGGGCTGGAAGAGCTTCACCCGCACCCTCGACGGCCTGGCATTCAGCGCCGAGGAAGAAGCTGCGGTGGAAAAAGGCGCGATTGATGCGTTTGTGCGCTTCACCGTGCTGCTGGAACAGGCGTACGCTAGCGCCCCAGAACTGGCGTAAATGTTCTGGTAGACGGCGGTTCAAGGTGGGAGCTGGCTTGCCTGCGATGGCGGCGGGTCAGCTCCAGATGTTTAACCTGATGCACCGCTATCGCAGGCAAGCCAGCTCCCACATTTGAGTGCATTTCATCGCTGACAATGTGTAAACCCTCCCACCAGAAAACTGCAGCATGACCGGCAAACCCCAATCCTCCTCCAAAATCGCCCAAGTTCTCTTTGGCCTGCTGGCCTATGTCAGCCTGGGCATCGGCTTGGTGGCGATTGTCATACCGGGATTGCCCACCACCGAATTCATCCTGCTCGCCGCCTGGGCCGCCACCAAAAGCTCGCCGCGCCTCAGCGCCTGGCTGGAAAACCACCGCCTGTTCGGGCCGATCCTGTCCAACTGGCGCAATGGCAAGATCATCGCCCGCCGCGCCAAGGTCAGCGCCACGCTGAGCATGTTGCTGTGTGCCGTGTTGATGCTGGTGATGCTTGATCACGGCTGGCCGGTGTACCTGGCAATTGCCGGGATGAGCCTGGGCAACCTGTGGATCTGGTCCCGCCCCGAGCAACTGGCACGGCCCGTCTAGGGCTGCGTGTAGGCGTTTTCCTACCGCTCATCGCCTGTTCCTCATGAATTGATTTGTGACGCCGATGTTTCAGGCATGACGCCGAATGGACTTGGCGCGTTTGCGTGCATTCCAACAAGTCCATTCGTGAGTGAACCTATGTTCGACACCCTCTCCATCCGCTTGAAAATCGTGTTGCTGTCCGGCCTGTGTCTGCTGGGTGTGATTGCACTGGTGGTCGGCATCAATATCTACAACACCAACCAGAACGATCGGTTGGTCAGTGATTCAAGCTCACGAATGCTCACCGCCAGCGTGGAGCAGTTGCTGCAATCCAAAGCGGCCGAACAGGCCGGCCACTTACAGCAGACCTTCGGCGAAAACCTGCTGGTGGTCACCGCCCTGGCCGACCAGATCAAAGACCTGCGTCAGTTGGGCACCCAGCGTTCCCTTGAAGCCGGGGCCCTGCGTGAAGAGCTCAACCGCAGCGTTAAAACCGCGTTCGAGCGCAACACCAAGGTGCTGGGCATCTGGTTATCCTTCGAACCCAACGGGCTGGATGGCAAGGACAGCGAATTCATCGACGACAAGGCGCGCGTCTCCAATGAAAAAGGTCGGTTTTCCAGCTACTGGAGCCGGGCTGGCGGCGAAGGCCAGAACACCATCATGGTCGAAGATGACCTGACCAAGACCACCCTCAACCTCAGCGGCACGCCCTACAACATCTGGTACACCTGCCCACGGGACACGCGCAGCACTTGCCTGCTGGACCCGTACGAAGACACGGTGGCCGGCAAACCGGTACTGATGACCACCATTTCCTTGCCGCTGATCGTCGACGGCAAAGTCATTGGTGTCGTCGGCGTGGACATCGCCCTCACCGCCCTGCAAGCGACCACCGATGCTGCGCAAAAAGACCTGTTCAACGGCGCCGCCCACCTGGAGATTCTGTCCAGCACCGGCCTGATCGCCGCCTACAGCGGTGAACCGGCCAAAGTCGGCAAGAACCTGATCGACAGCATCGGCGCCGAAGGCAAGGAGATCGTGCAACTGCTGGCCAATGACCGGCCTGTTATCCGTGAACAGGACGACACCATTCGTGCCGTGTACCCGCTCAAGCCGATTGCTGGTGCCAAATCCTGGGGCGTGGTGATCAAGCTGCCCAAAGCGGTGATGCTGGCCGACAACGAAAAACTGCAAGCCGTACTCGACGAGGCCCAGGCCACGGGCACGCTCAAAGCCCTGCTGGTGGCCGCCGCCGCTGGCCTGCTGGGCCTGCTGTTGATCTGGCTGACCGCTACTGGCGTGACCCGCCCTATCAATAGCGTGGCCGCCATGCTCAAGGACATCGCCAGCGGTGACGGCGACCTCACCCAGCGCCTGGCCTACGCCAAGAAGGACGAACTGGGCGAGCTGGTGAACTGGTTCAACCGCTTCCTCGACAAACTGCAGCCGACCATTGCGCAGATCAAGCAAAGCATCACCGAAGCCCGCGGGACGGCCGATCAGTCGTCCGCCATTGCGCGCCAGACCAGCGAAGGCATGCAGGTGCAGTTCCGTGAAATCGACCAGGTCGCCACCGCGTCGAACGAAATGAGCGCCACCGCCCACGACGTGGCCAACAGCGCCTCCAATGCCGCCAGCGCGGCACGTGGCGCCGACCAGTCGGCACGCGAGGGCATGTCAATCATCGAGCAGAGCACCCGCGATATCACCACCCTGGCCGACGAAGTCAGCAAAGCCGTGGGCGAAGTCGAAGCCCTGGCGGTCAACAGCGAGCAAATCGGTTCAGTGTTGGAGGTGATCCGCAGCATTGCCGAACAGACCAACCTGCTGGCATTGAACGCAGCAATTGAAGCGGCGCGCGCTGGGGAAAGCGGGCGTGGTTTTGCGGTGGTGGCCGACGAAGTGCGCAACCTGGCCAAACGCACCCAGGACTCGGTGGAAGAAATCCGCCTGGTGATCGAGCGTATCCAGAGCGGCACCCGTGGCGTAGTGGCGACCATGCACTCCAGCCAGCACCAGGCGCAGAGCAATGCCGGGCAGATCCATCAAGCCGTGCAAGCCCTGGGCAAGATCAGCGACGCGGTCACGGTGATCAGCGACATGAACCTGCAAATCGCCAGCGCGGCCGAACAGCAGAGCGCGGTGGCCGAAGAGGTCAACCGCAACGTCTCGGCGATTCGCACCGTGACTGAAACCCTCACGGGCCAGGCCACCGAGTCGGCGGCGATCAGCAGCCAGCTCAATGCGCTGGCCAGCCAGCAGATGAAGTTGATGGATCAGTTCAGGGTCTGACTCGGTTCTGAAAACATTGCCTCCTGTAGGAGCGAGCTTGCTCGCGAAAAACGTCAACGATAACGCGTGCTTCCTGAATAAACGCGGCGCCTGTGAGTTTTTCGCGAGCAAGCTCGCTCCTACATATAGAGCAAGACGGTGGTGAATTACCGGCCGGGCCAGGCCTGGACGAACGGCGTCAGGTCTTCCTTCGGCGCAGTTCGCGGCGGGTTCTGCGGTGTGCCCAGGTAGAGAAAGCCAATCACTTCTTCATTCGCCGCCAGCCCCAGGCCCTTGGCGACATGGGCCGAGTAGGACAATTCGCCGGTACGCCACACCGCACCAATGCCCTGAGCATACGCCGCCAGCAGAATGCCGTGGGCCGCACAGGCGGCGGCCAGCAATTGCTCGGACTTGGGCACTTTGAAATGCTCTTGCACACGTGCAATCACCACCACCACCAGCGGCGCACGCAGCGGGCCGTTCTGGGCCTTGTCGATGTCGGCTTGCGGTGCGTCGGCGTCTTGCAAACGAGCGGCTTCGGCCAACAGCGTGCCCATCTGTTCACGGGCGGCGCCTTCCACGGTAAGGAAACGCCACGGGCGCAGTTGACCGTGGTCGGGCGCACGCATGGCGGCGGCGAACAGCAGGTCGCGCTGCTCCTGGGTCGGTGCCGGGTCGAGCAAACGGGGCACGGAAACACGGTTGAGCAAAGCGTCGAGAGCCTGCATTGGCCACCTCCATAAAAAATGTGCAGTCATTCTAGCGGGAAAGAATCGGGATGCCACCAAACGATAATTGCTCTTATTCAATCTGCCCTGCCCTGTTAGACTTTGCGCCTTAATTTTCTGCCCTCGTCCAGGAATCACGATGTTCCGTGCGCTTTTGTACCTGCCTGCAGCGTTGATGGCTTTAAGCCTGACTGCTTGCGACGACGCCCCTCGCTTCACGAAAGCAGAGCCGGGTGAATCGCGGGCCGGTGGCGCGGCGACGGTAAACAAGCGCGACCAGAACGCCTTTTCCCTGCCCTCGGCCAACCTCGCGCCGACGCGGCGCCTGGACTTCAGCGTCGGCAACAGTTTCTTTCGCAACCCGTGGGTGATTGCGCCGTCCACCACCACAGCGCGCGATGGCCTGGGACCACTGTTCAATACCAACGCCTGCCAGAACTGCCATATCAAGGATGGCCGTGCCCACCCGCCGCTGCCCGACGCGCCCAATGCCGTGTCGATGCTGGTGCGCCTGTCCATCCATCCCTCTATTACAGAGCAGTCAGCCTACGCCAGGCTCATCGAACAGATCGGCGTGGTGCCCGAGCCCGTCTATGGCGCGCAACTCCAGGACATGGCCGTGCCTGGCGTTGCGCCGGAAGGCAAGGTGCGGGTCGACTACACACCGGTCAACGTCAGGTTCAAGGACGGTACGGTGGTTGAATTGCGCAAGCCCGACCTGCAGATCACCCAACTTGGCTACGGCCCGATGCACCCCGACACACGCTTCTCGGCGCGTATCGCCCCGCCGATGATCGGCCTGGGCCTGCTCGAAGCAATCAGCGATGCCGATATCCTGCGCAACACTAACCCCAAGACCGCCGACAAAGAGGCCATCGTGGGTCGCGCCAATTGGGTCTGGGATGACGCTCAGAACACAACCGTGCTCGGGCGTTTTGGCTGGAAAGCCGGGCAGCCCAACCTCAATCAACAAAACGTTCACGCGTTTTCTGGTGATATGGGCCTCACCACGTCCCTGAGACCCTTCGATGACTGCACCGACGCCCAAGTGGCCTGCAAGCAGGCGCCCAACGGCAATGGCCCCCAGGGCGAGCCGGAAGTCAGCGATAACATCCTGCGCCTGGTGCTGTTCTACACCCGCAACCTCGCAGTGCCCGCGCGCCGCGACATTGATACGCCACAAGTGCTGGCCGGCAAGAACCTGTTCTACCAGGCCGGTTGCCAGGGCTGTCACAAGCCCAGCTTCACCACGGCCGCCAATGCCGCCGAACCTGAGTTGGCCAACCAGTTGATCCGCCCCTACAGCGACCTGCTGCTGCACGATATGGGCGAAGGCCTGGCCGACAACCGTAGCGAATTCAAAGCCACCGGCCGCGACTGGCGCACCCCGCCGCTGTGGGGTATCGGCCTGACGCAAACCGTGAGTGGCCACACCCAGTTCCTGCATGACGGCCGCGCCCGCAACCTGCTTGAAGCCGTGCTGTGGCATGGCGGTGAAGCCCAAGCGGCGCAGCAACATGTGTTGTCGTTCAATGCCGAGCAACGTGCCGCGTTGCTGGCGTTCCTGAATTCTTTATAAGCTTTGCCCCACTTACAGAAGGGAGCTCGACATGTTTCGTCCCAAGTTGTTGTTCACCAGCCTCGCCGCCCTGGCCTTGGGCGCCTGCTCGCCCCAAGACCCACAAGCAGTGACCTCGGCAGCCATCGCCAAGCAAGTGATCCTGCCGACCTACAGCCGCTGGGTTGAGGCCGACCGTCAACTGGCCGTCAGCGCCCTGGCCTACTGCCAAGGCAAGGAAAGCCTGGACACCGCCCGCGCCGACTTCCTGCACGCGCAAAAAGCCTGGGCCGAGCTGCAACCGCTGCTGATCGGCCCGTTGGCCGAAGGCAACCGGGCGTGGCAGGTGCAATTCTGGCCAGACAAGAAGAACCTGGTAGGCCGTCAGGTCGAGCAACTGGTCAGCGCCCAGCCGCAGATCGACGCCGCGGCCCTGGCGAAATCCAGCGTGGTGGTGCAGGGCCTGTCGGCCTACGAATACATCCTCTACGACGCCAAGCCCGACGTCGCCGACGCCGCCCAGAAAGCGCGCTATTGCCCGCTGCTGATGGCGATCGGTGAACGTCAGAAAGTCCTGGCCGAAGAGATCCTGGCCAGCTGGAACAGCACCGACGGCATGCTCGCGCAGATGACCAAGTTTCCGAACCAGCGCTACGCGGATTCCCACGAAGCCATCGCAGACCTGCTGCGCGTGCAAGTGACCGCTCTGGACACCCTGAAGAAAAAACTCGGCACCCCAATGGGCCGCCAGACCAAGGGCATCCCGCAACCGTTCCAGGCCGATGCCTGGCGCAGCCAGTCGTCCCTGCAAAGCCTGGAGGCCAGCCTCGCCGCAGCGCAGACCGTGTGGGTAGGCGTCGATAACAAAGGCCTGCGCGGCCTGCTGCCGGCGGACCAGAAGCCATTGGCCGAGAAAATCGACGCCGCCTACGCAGCGTCGCTGAAACTGTTCGCCAGCAACCAGCGCACCCTCAACGAACTGTTGAACGACGACGCCGGGCGCCAGCAACTCAATGACATCTACGACAGCCTCAACGTGGTGCACCGCCTGCATGAAGGCGAATTGGCCAAGGCGCTGGGCGTCCAACTAGGCTTTAACGCCAACGACGGTGACTGATGATGCTCAGGCGACAGGCTTTGGCGGTGGGCAGCGTGCTGCTCAGCGCTATCACCTTGGGTGGCTGGACGCTGTTCAAGCACAAAGACAAAGGCCCGCTGCTGCTGTCGGCGCGCGATGATGCCGACGGCAAGCACTACGCTGTCGGCTATCGCCTGGACGGCAAGCCGGTATTTGCCACTCAGGTCGGCCAGCGCTGCCATGACATCATCAACCACCCGACGTTGCCGATTGCGCTGTTCGTGGCCCGTCGGCCGGGCACCGAGAGTTACCTGATCGACCTGCGCGATGGCAGGCTGCTGCAAACCATCACCTCCAACGCCAACCGCCATTTCTATGGCCATGCGGTGATCCACAAGAGCGGTGACTGGCTATACGCCACCGAGAACGACACCTCCGACCCTGGCCGCGGCCTCTTGGGTGTGTATAAGTTCGAAGGTGAGCGGCTGGTGCACAGCGGCGAGATATCCACCCACGGCATCGGCCCGCATCAAGTCGCGTGGATGCCCGACGGCGAGACGCTGATCGTGGCCAACGGTGGCATTCGCACCGAAGCCGAAAGCCGGGTAGAGATGAACCTCAACGCCATGGAGCCAAGCCTGGTGCTGATGCGGCGCGATGGCAGCCTGATCAGCAAGGAAACCCTGGCCCAGCAGATGAACAGCGTGCGGCACATGGGTATCGCCAGCGATGGCACCATCCTCACCGGGCAGCAGTTCATGGGCCCGTCCCAGGAGCGTTCCGAGCTGCTGGCGATCAAGCGCCCGGGGCAGCCGTTCGTGGCGTTCCCGGTGGCTGATGAACAGTTGCAGGCGATGGGGCATTACACCGCCAGCGTGGCGGTGCACAGCGAACTGCGCCTGGTGGCGCTGACGGCACCTCGGGGCAACC
The DNA here is from genome assembly GCF_036346515.1 of Pseudomonas sp. AM4(2022). NCBI lineage: Bacteria > Pseudomonadati > Pseudomonadota > Gammaproteobacteria > Pseudomonadales > Pseudomonadaceae > Pseudomonas > Pseudomonas sp. AM4(2022). Next base: position 195,224 of record NZ_JAOTNW010000011.1, on the reverse strand, counting down.
GCTTTTTTATCTGGGACATGGACACCGCCGAGCTGCGCCTGGATGGGCCCTTGCCGGACTGTGCGGGGGTGGGTGCTGTGGCAGATGGCTTTGTGGTGACATCCGGTCAGGGACGTTGCCGCTTCTATGACTGCCGCCAGAAAAAGTTACTGGCAACACCACTGGAGCTACCGGCGGGGTTCTGGGATAACCACCTGCACTTGGTCTGAAATTACTCTTCTGTAGGAGCGAGCTTGCTCGCGAAGATCGCCAACGATAACGCGTCCATCCTGAATGAACGTGTCGTCTGCAGGTTTTTCGCGAGCAAGCTCGCTCCTACAACAGTTGAGGTGTCAGACACAAAAAAGGGCCTTGCGTCGCAAGGCCCTTTTTTGTGTCAATCGTTTCAACTTTGCGGCCTCATCGCTTGAGACATGCCGAACATGAATAACAGCAATTCATGGTCGGGCTTGGCCGCCACACTCGTCTTGGCAATGCGTGGCAGCAGGCATTGCCCACCACCGTCTACCGCACTCAACACTTGTGTACGAGGTTGCTCCCATACCGCCAGGGCCAGGGCTGCAACACCCAATGCCCCGACCAGAAACAAACCTCGTGCTATTTCTAGCTTCATCTGGTTAAACCCTTGATAGCGCTGCCAAACGCCGTCTCGTAAAAGTAGCTGAGTTTTTTCCAGTCGGTATCATTCCACGACGAATGGCGACGCAATTGCAGCATGTCGTGGGACGCGGCCCGATAAGCGGTCAGGCGCTGGCGGCATTTCTCAAAGTCCAGCAGGGCCACTTCCACAGTCGCCGCATCAGGCTCACCGGTAACCCGCACGAAAATGTGCTTGATATACAGGCAACCGTGTTGCCAGCGGCCTTTGTGCATACGGGCCAAGGTACCGGCCAACTCTTGCAGCAGGCGCTCGTGGACCGCCTCGCCATACTGTTCGCGGCCACCGGCGGCGTACCAGTTTTCAATCTCGTCGAAACCGTCCAGGGACGCGGTCACCAACAGGGCCTTCCATTGGTGCTCCGGGTCGCGACGCGCTTCGCAAAACACCAGTTCCGGCACACGCACATCCAGCAAACGCAGGCCTTTGAGGGCATCACGCTCACGCAGCACGGTCGGACGCCCAAAGGGGTGCAGCCAGCTGCGGTAGATGTGCCCGGTTTGGCGCTTGCAATAGAGCAAACGGCCGTTAGGGCTGATCACCCGCTGCACGCCACTTTCACCACCACGGCGCCGGTTGGGTTCTTCCACCCATTCACCTTGCTGACGCCAGAAAAAATCAAATCGTTCTTCGGGAGCTACATGACTGCCTACTACGCACTCAACTGCCATCCTGTTACCTCTTGCGCAATACATACACTCGCCACATGGCGTAGAGCGGTATGAAGTCCAGGGATTCCTGAACACGGAAACCGGCCTGCTCGAATTCTGCCTCAACAGTAGCAGCCGGTAACACAAACCGGTTTTGGTAACCTTCTTGCTCACCTTTTTTACGACGACGTACTTCGCTGCGCTTGCGCTTCCAGGCCTTGAAATTGCCGTCTACCCACAGCGAAATAATTACGCTGTCACGGGTAACACGTTGAAACTCGCGCAGTATTGTCAGCCTGTGCTCGGGCTCACCGATGTGGTGCATCAAGCGCATGCAGAAAATACTGTCGACGGAGTTATCTGGCAAATCGATATCAAAGGCAGACGTCTGCAAAGGGCGTACCCGTTTCACCACCTCAGCCGGTTGGGCAGCGGTGGCGATCTTCAACATCGACGCCGAATTGTCAGCTCCGATAATCACACGGTTGGGTTTTTCGGCCAGTAACGGCCAGAAGCGTCCAGCGCCACACGGCAGGTCCAACACCAGGCCCGGCTCACCGGCCATGGCCAATGCGCCGCGCGCCAACTGCTCGTCGCGTTTGTGGGACAACCGGCGAGCCAGATTGTCCTGATGCTTGAGCAAATATTTCTGCGCGTGTTGATCGTCGTACTTGTCAGAAAATTCCAGCTTGATCGGGGAAGGCATCTTACGTCTCCAGTAACTGATGCCTACGACCTTAAGCAGCGAACTGTGATCAAGAGGTCAACTCGTTGTGAAAATCTTGTCCTGTCCAATTGCATACATTTCAAGACTTTACAGAAACATTCAGTAGCACCGGGCCATCTTCGCCGAAAAGCACGCAGTCTGCATCAGCAAAACGACAGACTGAATGGTCAGGTTTTGACTGGGTTCAGCTCCACGTGAAAACGGCAGCCATTGGGCTCCATAGTGCTCAGGCTTACGCTCCAGCCCTGGCTTTCGCAGATCCGTTGCACCAGTGACAGGCCGAGGCCAAGGCCCTCGCCACGTTTCTCGCTACCGCGCACGAACGGCTCGAACATCGCCTCGCGCTTCTCTTCAGGGATGCCGACACCGGAGTCCTCCACCGTGAAACCACTGGGCTCCAGGGTCAGGCGGATAAACCCTTGCTCGGTGTAATGCAGTGCATTGCGCAGCAGGTTGCCCATCACCGCATGCAAGAAGGTGGTGTTGTAGCAGGTGTCCAAGGGGTTGCCTGGCAGGTAGACCAACGTCAGGCCTTTTTTCTCGATGGGCTCGCGCCAGATACCGAGCAGGTCTTCAGCCACCTGGGTGAGGTTACCTTGGGGGGAACTGGCAGCGTCGTCGTGTTTGGCGCGGGCCAGCATCAGGAAAGTCTGCACCAGCTCGCGCATTTCTTCACAGGCACGGGCAATGCGCTCTACCTGGTTGCGACCGCGCTGATCGATGGCCGGGTTTTCGCGCAACAGTTCGCAGGAGCTGGCCAAGACCATCAAGGGCGTGCGCAACTCATGGCTCACATCGCTGGTAAACAATTGCTCACGTGACAACGCCTGGCGCAAACGGCCGAGGGTGGCGTCGAACGCCACCGCCAGCTCGCCCACTTCATCGGCGGCGTAATCCGGCGCCAGGGGCGGTGCCAGGCCCAACAGTTGGTCACGATGACGGACCTGGCGGGCCAGGCGTACCACCGGCGCCATCACCTTGCGGGCCAGCACCCAGCCGAGGAACGCCGCCAGCGCCAGGCTGAGTACGAACCCCACCAGCACCACCGCAAACAGCACGCGCTCACGTTCTTCGAAATCGCTCTGATCTTGCAGCAACACATAACGCCGGCCATCGACCACTTCAACCATGGCGTGGTACGACAGCGCCTCGCGAAACACCTCATGAAACCCCGGGTCCAGATGGCGCAGATCCTTGGGCAGCTCAAAATCGCCACGCCCACCGCTGAAATAAAACAGCTGATCCGGCTCCGGCCGATGGTTCCAGTCTTCGACGCTATCCATCAACAGCAGGCGTTGCAAGTCGCCTCCCAAGCCCGCCGAGATCAACTTCTCTTCCACCAGGTGCACGGTCGCAATGATGCCGATGGCGAAGGCCCCCGCCACCAACGCACTCATCAAGGCGAAGGCGATGATGATCCGCTGGGCAAGGCTTTGCTTAAACTCCATCACGACCCTCGGCCAGGCGATAACCCACACCGTGTACCGTTTGCAGCAATGGCTTGGCGAAGGGTTTGTCGATCACTTGGCGCAATTGGTGAACATGGCTGCGCAGGCTGTCGCTGTCCGGGCAGTCGTCGCCCCACAGGGCTTCTTCGAGAACTTCCCGGCGCAGAACATGTGGGCTTTTTTGCATCAGCACGGCGAGCAGTTTCAGGCCCACGGGGTTGAGCTTGAGCAGGCGCCCTTCGCGGGTAACTTCCAACGTATCGAGGTCGTAGTTCAGGTCACCCACTTGTAGAGCACGACGCCCGCCGCCCTGGGCACGGCGCAACACCGCTTCGATACGCGCAGCCAGTTCCGACAAGGCGAAGGGCTTGAGCAGGTAATCATCGGCGCCGGACTTGAAGCCCTGCAGCCGGTCGTCCAATTGGTCGCGAGCGGTAAGCATGATCACCGGTGTGTCGCGGCGCGCGTCTTCGCGCAGGCGCTTGCACAGGGTGTAGCCATCGATGCCGGGCAGCATGATGTCGAGCACGATCAGGTCGTAATGCTCGGTGGCCGCCAAGTGCAGGCCCGACAAACCGTCCTGCGCACAGTCCACGGTGTAGCCTTTGAGCCCCAGGTAGTCGGCCAGGTTGGCGAGGATATCGCGGTTGTCTTCAACCAATAGAATTCGCATGGGCAGTGTCTCCGTACGCGGTAACGGCCGTGTTGGCTCGCGCAGCTTAAGGCCAAGCGGGGCTCAGGGATAGAGCGCAGAGCCCCGCTGATAAAGGTTTTCAACTGTTTATAGAACCGAACAAGTTTTTCACTATAGCTTCACAAACTAACTACAGTGTCAGGACGAAGATCGCCCCCCATTGATATAAGGAACTTAGACATGGGTTTTTTCAAAACAGCGCCAATGCGCTATTTGCTGTTGATAACCGGTGCCTGGTTATTGGTTTTCCTGCTTACCCGTAGCGTGCTGCTCATCACTCACCTGGATGAAGTCGGAGGCAACCTGCTGCCGGTGTTTGGCGTGGGTGTGCTCTACGACCTGGCCTTCCTCGCCTATGCAGCCTTGCCGCTTGGCCTGTATCTGCTGCTCTGCCCACCTGCCTTGTGGCGCCGCCGTGGCCATCGCTGGTTCCTGCAAGCGGTGCTGACCGTCAGCCTGTTCGCCATGCTGTTCACCTCGGTGGCCGAATGGTTGTTCTGGGATGAGTTTGGCGTGCGCTTCAACTTTATCGCCGTCGATTACCTGGTGTATTCCGATGAGGTACTGAACAACCTGCTGGAGTCTTACCCGATCGGCAAGCTGCTGAGCCTGCTGGCGATGCTTGCACTGATTCTGAGCGTGGCTCTGCGCAAACCCTTCAATGCCGCAATGGCAGCGCCGTTGCCTGCACTGCGTGGCCGTTTGGTCAACGCCCTGGGCTTGTTGGTGCTCGCCGGCATCAGCCTGCAACTGGTCAGCCAAGACAGCCCACGCACCCAAGGCGGCAACGCGTACAACAACGAATTGGCCAGCAACGGCCCCTATCAGTTCTTTGCCGCGTTCCGTAACAACGAACTGGACTACACCCAGTTCTACAAAAGCCTGCCGACCGACGTCGTCGCCAAGCAGTTGCGCGCCGAACTCAGTGAACCCAACGCCCGCTTTATCAACCCGGACCCGCTGGATATTCGCCGTGCCATCACCAACCCCGGCACACTGCGCAAACCCAACATCGTACTGGTGACCATCGAGAGCTTCAGCGCCAAGTACATGGGCAGCAATGGCGATGCGCGCAACCTCACGCCCAACCTCGATGCATTGCGCCAACAGAGTCTGTACTTCAATAACTTCTATGCCACCGGTACGCGCACCGACCGCGGCCTGGAAGCCATTACCCTGGCAATTCCACCGACGCCGGGGCGCTCGATCGTCAAGCGCATCGGCCGCGAAAGCGGGTTCGCCAGCCTGGGGCAACAACTCTCGGCCATCGGTTATGACAGCGTGTTTGTCTATGGCGGGCGCGGTTACTTCGACAATATGAACGCGTTCTTCAGCGGCAACGGTTATCGGGTGGTGGACCAGAGCAGCGTGCCTGAGTCAGAAATCTCATTCAAAAACGCCTGGGGCATGGCCGACGAAGACCTGTTCAAACAGACCTTGAAACTGGCCGACGCCGACTACGCCAAGCAACAGCCGTTCTTGCTGCAATTGATGACCACCTCCAATCATCGTCCCTACACCTACCCGGACGGGCGTATCGACATCAAGTCCGGCAAGGGCCGCGACGGCGCGGTGAAATACACCGACTACGCCATCGGCCAGTTCCTCGCAGCTGCACGTCAGAAGCCTTGGTTCGATAATACGATTTTCGTGTTCGTCGCCGACCACACCGCCGGCAGTGCGGGCAAAGAAGACCTGCCTATCACCAACTACCAGATCCCGCTGTTTATCTACGCCCCCAAGCTGATCGACGCACGGGAATCCGCCCAACTGGCCAGCCAGATCGACCTGGCGCCGACCTTGCTGGGCCTGCTCAACCTGAGCTACGAATCGACATTCTTCGGTCGCAACCTGCTGCAGGACAACCCATTGCCTCCACGGGTAGTGGTGGGCAACTACCAGCACCTGGGTCTGTTCGATGGCAAGGACCTGGCAATCCTCAGCCCTCGCCAAGGCTTGCGTCGCCATGACCAGGCCCTGGGCGAGAGCCAGGAGTTGCGCGTCGGTAGCGATGACCCTTTGATTCAACGGGCGATCACCTACTACCAGGCCGCCAGTTATGACTACAAACAGCAACTGCTGAGCTGGAAAGCGCCCAAGGAAGAGGCTCCAGTCTTAAGCAAACGCTAATCAAAAAGCACCGTGCAGGTGAGCACGGGGCTTTTTCACCAAGGTTCGTGATGAAATCCCCCTCCTCTTTACCGGTTTCCAAACCGCTTGATTTCTGGCTGTGCCTGGGCCTGCCTGCCTGCGCTGCGGTGGCCTTGCTGTTGCTGGAGCTGACGTCACTGGACATGGACCTGGCCAGGCATTTCTATAGCGCAGAGGCTGGCGGCTTCATTGGCCGCTATAGCTTCTTCCTTGAAGACATCCTGCATGACCGTGCCAAGCAACTGGTGATCCTGTTTTCGGTGCTGGCGATTCTGGGCCTGGTCGGCAGCTTCATCCTGCTGCGACTCAAGCCGTACCGCCGTGAACTGGTGTGCCTGGTGCTGTCGCTGGGAATGGCGACGGCGTTCGTGTCGCCATTGAAAACCATCACCGCCGTGCAATGCCCCTGGAGCCTCAAGGAATTCGGCGGCCAGGAAATCTACAGCGAACTGCTCAGCCCGCGCCCGCCGACCGATAAACCCGGCCGCTGCTGGCCCGGCGGGCATGCAGCCACCGGGTTTGCCTTGTTCGCCTGGTTCTTCGCGCTGCGGGATCGACGGCCGCGGCTGGCGCGCTACGCGTTCATCTTTGCTGTCAGCCTGGGCAGCGTGTTTTCAGTCAGCCGTATGCTGCAAGGGGCGCATTTCTTTTCCCACAATGTGTGGACAGCGATCTTTTGCTGGCTGATCTGCCTGGGGCTGTATTGCTTGTTGCTGTACCGGCCTGCACGGCAAGCCGTAATGCCGACCAGTTAAGCGAATGCAACGAAGATCAAATGTGGGAGCTGGCTTGCCTGCGATTGGCATAGGTATCTACATAACTCTGTAAGCTCAACGGTAAACACGATGCGAAGCGAGCCGCTCTTGATCTTGATCTGCTTTTGATCTTAGGCGCCCCGTTAAACCACGCTGGCGGATTACGGGCACACCGAGCCCAGGCGAGGTGCCGAGTGGTGGGGCAAGAGCGTTTTGCTTACTTTGGCCTGGGCCGGCATCCCGGCTTTTGCAAAGTGAGCCGCCGTCCGGGCGGAACCCTAAGTGGCCGTTACCGCAGGAATGGATATGTACTCGGTATAGCTGTGTCGGCTGGAAGGCCGTCATCGCAGGCAAGCCAGCTCCCACATTTGGATCCTGGGGTGTCAGGTAGAGATGCGTCGGCTGTCAGGCCGTCACGGGAGCAAGCTCCCTCGCCACAGGTCCAGCGTCGCCCCAAAGTTGTGTAGATACCTATGCTGCGATTGGCCATAAGTATCGACACAACTTTGCAGCGGTCGACGGCAACCACAACCCTGTCAACCACGCTGGCCGAACGCAGGCTTGAATTCGTGGGTAACCCGGCAGGATGCCGGGTTAGCCGCCGTCAGGGCGGCCCCCTAGATGGCCGTTGCCTAAATAACGGGTATGAACTCGCTCTGATCCAACATTCCTGCAGGCTGGCAGGCCGTCTTCGCAAGCAAGCCAGCTCCCACATTTTGACCGCGGCGCATCAGTTAGATAAGCGTGGCTGTCAGGCCGCCGTCGGGTAGGTACTGCCGCTCATAAAAAAGCCCCGCCTGCATCACTGCAGGCGGGGCTTTTTATAGTGCCGGGTAAGGCTGGCTTACATCATGCCGCCCATGCCACCCATGCCGCCCATGTCTGGCATACCGCCGCCAGCTGCGCCTTCAGCCTTCGGCTTGTCAGCGATGGCAGCTTCGGTGGTCAGGATCAGACCACCGATGGAGGCTGCTGCTTGCAGCGCGGAACGAGTCACCTTGGTTGGATCCAGGATGCCCATTTCGATCATGTCGCCGTAGACGCCAGTCGCGGCGTTGTAACCGTAGTTACCTTTGCCGTTCTTGACTTCGTTGACCACAACGCTTGGCTCGTCGCCGGAGTTGGCAGCGATCTGGCGCAGCGGTGCTTCAACGGCACGACGCAGCACAGCGATACCAACGTTCTGGTCGGCATTGTCGCCGGTCAGGTTGGTCAGGGCTTCCAGAGCACGGATCAGCGCAACGCCACCGCCAGGTACCACGCCTTCTTCGACGGCTGCACGGGTTGCGTGCAAGGCGTCTTCAACGCGGGCCTTCTTCTCTTTCATTTCAACTTCGGAGCCAGCGCCAACCTTGATCACTGCAACGCCGCCGGACAGCTTGGCCAGGCGCTCTTGCAGTTTTTCACGGTCGTAGTCCGAGGAGGTTTCAGCAACCTGGGCACGGATCTGCGCGATGCGGGACTCGATGTCGCCTTCAACGCCAGCACCGTCAACGATGATGGTGTTTTCCTTGGAGATGGTCACGCGCTTGGCGCTACCCAGGTTTTCCAGGGTGGCGCTTTCCAGGCTCAGGCCGATCTCTTCGGAGATAACGGTACCGCCAGTCAATACGGCGATGTCCTGCAGCATGGCCTTGCGACGGTCGCCGAAGCCTGGAGCCTTGACGGCTGCAACCTTGACGATGCCACGCATGTTGTTCACAACCAGGGTCGCCAGGGCTTCGCCTTCAACGTCTTCGGAAACGATCAGCAATGGACGGCCGGCTTTGGCAACGGCTTCCAGTACTGGCAGCATTTCGCGAATGTTGGAGATCTTCTTGTCGACCAGCAGGATCAGCGGGCTGTCCAGCTCGGCAACCATGGTCTCTGGCTTGTTGACGAAGTACGGGGACAGGTAGCCACGGTCGAACTGCATGCCTTCTACAACCGACAGTTCGTTTTCCAGGCCCGAGCCTTCTTCAACGGTGATCACGCCTTCTTTACCGACTTTTTCCATGGCTTCGGCAATGATGTCACCGATGGAGCTGTCGGAGTTGGCGGAGATGGTGCCTACCTGAGCGATGGCCTTGGTATCTGCACATGGCTTGGACAGGTTTTTCAGCTCGGCAACGATGGCGATGGTCGCCTTGTCGATGCCACGCTTGAGGTCCATAGGGTTCATGCCGGCAGCGACGGCCTTGTAGCCCTCGTTGACGATAGCCTGAGCCAGTACGGTAGCGGTGGTAGTACCGTCACCTGCGTCATCGTTGGCACGGGAGGCAACGTCTTTGACCAGCTGCGCGCCCATGTTTTCGAAACGGTCTTCCAGTTCGATTTCTTTTGCTACGGAAACGCCGTCCTTGGTGATGGTCGGAGCGCCGAAGCTCTTCTCGATGATCACGTTACGGCCTTTCGGGCCCAAGGTCGCTTTTACTGCGTCAGCCAGTACGTTGACGCCAGTGAGCATTTTCTTGCGGGCGGAGTCGCCGAATTTAACTTCTTTAGCAGCCATGATCGATATTCCTTAAATACTTTGTAGTAACGGGAAAATGAGCGAGGAAATCAGTCTTCCAGAACGGCGAGAATTTCGTTCTCAGCCATTACCAGCAGGTCTTCGCCGTCTACTTTCACAGTGTTGCTGCCGGAGTAAGGGCCGAAAACAACCTTGTCACCCACTTTCACGGCCAGTGCGCGTACATCACCGTTCTCCAGGGTTTTGCCTGGGCCCGCAGCGACGATTACACCGTGGTTGGCTTTTTCAGCAGCCGAACCTGGCAGAACGATCCCGCCAGCGGTTTTCTTTTCTTCTTCGCTGCGACGGATTACGACGCGGTCGTGCAGAGGACGAAGCTTCATTGTCGATCTCTCCTAATTGTGTTTTTCATCGGCCGGTATCAATTCCGGCGGGTTAAATTCCGGCGGTGCCGGTCGCGGCTCGCGGGGCGAGACGCGGAAGTCTGTCTGATGTCACCACCAGAAACCTTGCGGTGACCGTTACATAAGGGCGCCCAGGCTTATTACAAGGGGCCGGGGATGAATTTTTTTGTGTCGGCTCAAGGGTAAATGCAACACGGCACCCGAAGGTGCCGTGCCAGTGAAGCGTTTACTTAGGGTCGCGGTGTTCGAATTCGCCTTCGATCACATCACCCTCACGCCCCAGGGGTTGGCGCGGGGCCGGGCCGCCACGGGGTTGCAGGTCGTCGGCAAACGCGCGTTGGCGAATCGCCGCCTCTTCGGCGCGCTGGCGCATCTTGCCGGCCAGCAGTTTGCGGGTAAACGGCAGCAGCAGGACCAGGCCGAGCACGTCGCTGATAAAGCCCGGCAGGATCAGCAAGCCACCGGCCAGGGCCATCATCAGGCCCTCAAGCATGGTCTGGGCCGGCAGTTCGCCGCGGTTCAGGCTTTCACGGGCACGCAGTGCGGTCGCCAGGCCGGCGACACGCAGCACCAGGACGCCGAGCATGGAGCCTACGATGATCAGCAACAGCGCCGGGAAAAACCCGATCGCACCGCTGACTTTAACGAATACGAACAGCTCCAGCACCGGGAACAGCAGAAAGAGCAATAAAAAAGGGCGCATCAAATGGTTCCTCAACGCAAGAATGCCTTGCCAGTTCACCTTAGATGACGTCGCCGTTGTGTGAATTCAAGCAGTAGCCGCGTTTTTTTTCGGCCAGACTTCAGCGTGCGCCAATGAAACCAGGGCTTCGCGCACTTGTGTCGGCGTATTGCAAGGCTCGGCAAACCCTAGCCAATGTAACGATTGGCCAATGCGCAGGTGCATGCCTTCACTGTCGATACCGGCCAACTGTGCAGGCTCGGTGGTGGGCAAGCCGCCAAGCTCGACGTAATGGGCGATGGCCTTGGTGTGATCGCTGTTCATGTGCTCGATCATGCTGCGTTCGGCCTGGCCCGCAAACGGGTTGGCCAAGGTCAACTGGTCGACCCAATGAATCGCGCCAAACCCTCCGATATAACGGTGACGCACCGGTTTGAGCACCCAGAAATCGAAATCATGGGCCTTGTGGTAGTTGGCCGAATCGGGGAAGTAGCGGTAGTAACGCTCGGCGGCCGCTTCAATGGCGGCGGGGTCTTCCAGCTTCTCGGCTTCGGCCAGGTAGGTCAGGCGCCCGACGGCTTGCACATCATCGGCCTCGCGCTCACCCACCAGCAATGAGCACTTGGGATCTTTTTGCAGGTTATGGGTGTGCTGGGCAATGCGGCTGATCAGGATCAGCGGGCGGCCCTGCTCGTCGAGGCAGTAGGGCACGACCGAGCCGAAGGGAAAACCGGGCATGGCTTTTGACTGTGTGGCCAAAGCCCCACGGTATTCCTTGAGCAACAGCTCTCGGGCGTTCTTGGCAACGTGCGCGCTCAACGTATGACTCCTCGGGTGTTCCGCCGCCCATGGCATATGGGAATGGATCTCAACACAAGGTAATCAATATCCGCGCAGGTTGCCAGAGTGGCCGACGCAGCTTTTACCAGGCCACACCAAAGCCTGCGGTGTAGCGAGTCTTGCTCAGGCTGCTCTCGGAACTGCCGCTGACCTCGTTGCGCTCAGCCTTCAAGTTGAGCGAGGCCCATTCGGTAACCTTGTAGCGCAGGCCCATTTCCGCATCCAGGGAATACTCGGACGGCCCGGCAAGGGGTTTGCCCAATTCGCCGTTGGTGAAGAACTCGACGGTCTTGCCCACCAGGTAGCGGTTGTAGTTCCACTTCATGGCCAGGGAATAGAAGTTGTCCTTGCCGCCGTCGGCGTATTCGTAATCGGTGCGGTTGACCAGCGAACCGAGGGAGAACGCGCCCAGTTCATCGTCCCAGAACTGATAGCCCGGGCCGGTACCGACAACGCGCTGACGGGCCAGGTCTTCGACCTTGTCGCGCTTGTAGGTCAGGCGGCCCTGCCAGAACCAGTGCTCGGTGATGAAGCGGTCCAGGTTGTACTCCAGCGCCCAGTTATCGGTGGTGGTAACGTCGTCCTGGAACTCGCGGTTGTATTCGCCCTTGCCCGTATGACGCCATTGGCCATGACGGGCCGAGGTCTTGAAGTCGATGTCGTAATCGTTGGTGTCTTTGTCGGCACGCTTGTAGTCCAGCGCCAGGTCGACGTTGCCCTTCCACACCAGGTCTTCGATCACTGGCTTGGGCTTCATGATCTGTTGGATGCTTGCGAGGTCGACCGTCTTGGGTGCCTCGCCATTGGCCAGCACCACCTTGCCGTCATCCGACGCCTGCAACGACTTGGCCTTTTCGCCGCTGTAGGCGTCCTGCTTGACCAGCAACTCCTGATCGCTTTCCAGGGTCTTGACCTGCTTCCAGTCCACCGGGATCGAGCCCGCGTAGGTGGTTTGGATCAGCAGTTTGCCACCGTCGAAGACTTTGATCTTGCCGGTCAGCCGGTCGCCGTTTTTCAACCAGACGGTATCGGCGAGCAAGGGTGTGGAAGCACTGAAAACAGCAAGGCACAACAGGGTTCTGGACAACATAAGCAGATACGGGGCTCAGGGGTGGCAAAAAATAGGGGCGTTATAGTGTTACATGGCTAGAACTGACTCAAGGATTTATATTGAGTTCAATACTCATCGTCATGTTTACAGACGTTTCTGACAAAACCGCGACGATCTCAACGGATATCCCCATAGTGAAGCCACCCGCCGATACGCCGCAAAGCCCCGCCGAAATGCGGCGTACCGCGCTGTACCTGACCTTGTCGCAAGTGCCCGAAGGCTGCGTGGTGAGCTATGGCGAGCTGGCTCACCTGGCGGGCCTGGGTCGTGCCGCCCGATGGGTCGGGCGCACCCTGAGCCAGTTGCCCGAAGACACTCGATTACCCTGGCATCGGGTGCTGGGCGCCGGTGGTCGGATAAGTTTGCCGGTGGGCAGCGCCTCGGGCGACGAACAACGTGCGCGTTTACGTAGCGAAGGCGTCACTATCCTGAACAATCGTGTTGATATTCAGCGCCATGGCTGGCGTCCGGTAGAGCACAGCGGTTAGAGTGCGCGCTTTGTTTCCGCAAACCTGAGGCAGACTCCAGCCCATGCCCCGTAAAACCTGGCGCGCCGCGCTCGCCGCCTATGCCAGCCCCTCGACATTAGTGCTGTTGTTGCTCGGCTTCGCCGCCGGCATGCCTTACATGTTGGTGTTCTCGACGCTTTCCGTGTGGCTGCGCGAGGCCGGTGTGGCCCGCGAGACCATCGGCTATGCAAGCCTGATCGGCCTGGCCTACGCGTTTAAATGGGTCTGGTCGCCATTGCTCGACCAGTGGCGCCTACCACTGCTCGGCAAGCTGGGGCGTCGTCGCTCCTGGCTGGTGCTGGCCCAGTCGCTGGTGATCCTCGGATTGATCGGCATGGGCTTTTGCGATCCGCAAAAACACTTGTCCTGGTTGATCGCCATCGCGGTGATCGTCGCCTTCGCGTCGGCCACCCAAGACATCGCCGTGGATGCCTACCGCCTGGAAATTGCCGACGACAGCCGTCAGGCCGCCCTGGCAGCAAGCTACATGTCCGGTTATCGCATCGCCGCGCTATTGGCCACCGCCGGCGCGCTGTTCTTTGCCGAAGGCTTCGGTTCCACCGGTTTCAACTATAAACACTCGGCCTGGACCGGCACCTACGTGCTGTTCGGCGTGTTGATGGTTCCGGCGTTGCTCACCACCTTCCTCATGCGTGAACCTGATGTGCCACTGCGCACCCAGTTACAGGCCGGGCGCTACAGCTTCGTGCACCAACTGGTATCGGTGTTTGTACTGATCGTACTGTTGGTGTCGGTGCCGGCGATGTTCACCCAGCTGTACAACACCGACTTCGCCAGCGTGCTGTTCCAGGGCGTGAGCCTGTGGGAACTGCTGATGGAAGACCGCGCGTTCCTGCGCGCCATCCTTTATATCCTCCTCACCACCCTGTGCCTTTCGGCCATGGGCCGCCGGGGCCTGGCGCCGGTGCTGACGCCGGTCAACGACTTTATCCTGCGCTATCGTTGGCAGGCGCTGCTGCTGCTCGGGCTGATTGCGACCTATCGCATGTCCGACACGGTGATGGGCGTCATGGCCAACGTGTTCTATATCGACCAGGGTTTCACCAAGGACCAGATCGCCGGGGTGAGCAAGATCTTCGGCCTGATCATGACCCTGCTCGGCGCCGGCATGGGCGGCCTGTTGATTGTGCGGTTCGGGATACTGCCGATCCTGTTCATCGGCGGCGTGGCCTCGGCCGGCACCAACCTGTTGTTCGTGATGCTCGCCGACATGGGCCCTGACCTGCAGATGCTGATTGTGACCATCTCCCTGGACAACTTCAGTTCGGGCATGGCTACCTCAGCGTTCGTGGCTTACCTGTCGAGCCTCACCAACCTCAAATTCTCCGCCACCCAATATGCGTTGCTCAGCTCGATCATGCTGTTGCTGCCACGCCTGATCGGCGGCTATTCAGGGGTGATGGTGGAGAAGTTCGGTTACCACAACTTCTTTATGATCACCTGCCTGATGGGCGTGCCGACGCTGCTTCTGATTGCGTTGCATTGGTTTCAGGAGAACCGCCGCGCCCGACTGAATCCCCCGCAGGAAGACTGATACATGTGGGAGCGGGCTTGCTCGCGAATGCGGTGGGTCAGTCCAAGACTCGGAGGCTGACACGCCGCATTCGCGAGCAAGCCCGCTCCCACAGACCCCTCTGCATTCTGATACCTGTACTCCAGCACTCTGCGCCCGTACAATCCCAAGTCATTTCAAGTCCAAGCAACCGACAACGGCCTACCATGCGTACCAGTCAATATTTGCTCGCCACACAGAAAGAAACGCCTTCCGACGCGGTTGTGATCAGCCATCAGTTGATGCTGCGCGCCGGCATGATCCGCAAACTGGCCTCGGGCCTGTACACCTGGTTGCCCATGGGCTTGAAGGTGATGCGCAAGGTCGAAGCCATCGTTCGTGAAGAAATGAACGCTGCCGGCTCTCTGGAAGTGTTGATGCCGAGCACCCAACCGGCTGAGTTGTGGCAGGAATCCGGGCGCTGGGAAGAGTACGGCCCTGAGTTGCTGCGCTTTAAAGACCGTCATGGCCGCGATTTCTGCGCCGGCCCGACCCATGAAGAAGTCATCACCGACCTGATGCGCAACGAGTTGAGCAGCTATAAGCAGTTGCCGCTCAACCTGTATCAGATCCAGACCAAGTTCCGTGATGAGATCCGCCCACGCTTCGGCTTGATGCGTGGGCGCGAGTTCATCATGAAGGACGCCTATTCGTTCCACGCCGACCAGGCTTCCCTGCAAGCGACCTACGACCGCATGCACCAGGCCTACTGCAACGTGTTCACGCGCCTGGGCCTGAAGTTCCGCCCGGTTGAAGCGGACAATGGCTCAATCGGCGGTGCCGGCTCCCACGAATTCCACGTGCTGGCCGAGTCTGGCGAAGACGATATCGTGTTCAGCAACGGTTCCGACTACGCGGCGAACATCGAGAAGGCCGAAGCCATACCACGTGAAACCTCGCGCCCAGCTCCCACCGAGGAACTGCGCCTGGTCGACACGCCAGACACCAAGACCATCGCGGCGCTGGTGGAGAAATTCAATCTGCCGATTGAAAAGACCATCAAGACCCTGATCGTGCGCGCTGAAGAAGAAGGCAAGCTGATCGCCCTGGTGATCCGTGGCGACCACGAGCTCAACGAAATCAAGGCCGCCAACCAGCCTGGCGTAGCCAGCCCGCTGGTCATGGCCACCGATGCCGAACTGCGCGACGCCATTGGCGCCGGTGCCGGTTCCCTCGGCCCGCTGAACCTGCCACTGCCGATCATCATCGACCGTTCGGTGGAGCTGATGAGCGACTTCGGTATCGGCGCCAACATCGACGACAAGCACTACTTCGGCGTGAACTGGGAGCGTGACCTGCCGGTTCCGACCGTGGCCGACCTGCGCAACGTCGTGGCCGGCGACCCGAGCCCGGATGGCAAGGGCACCCTGGAGATCAAGCGCGGCATCGAAGTCGGGCACATCTTCCAGCTGGGCAACAAGTACAGCAAGGCGATGAAGTGCGAAGTGCTGGGCGAGAACGGCAAGCCGATCACCCTGGACATGGGCTGCTACGGCATTGGCGTGTCCCGCGTGGTTGCCGCTGCCATCGAGCAGAACAACGACGAGAAAGGCATCATCTGGAGTGACGCCCTGGCGCCGTTCCAGGTGGCCCTGGTGCCACTGCGCTATGAAACCGAGCAAGTACGCGAAGCCACCGACAAGCTGTACGCGGAACTCACCGCTGCCGGTTTTGAAGTGCTGCTCGATGATCGGGACAAGAAAACCAGCCCGGGCATCAAGTTCGCCGACATGGAACTGATTGGCATCCCGCACCGGATTGTGGTCAGTGACCGCGGCCTGGCTGATGGCAATCTGGAATACAAGAGCCGGACCGAAGCCGAAGCTCAACCGTTGCCGGTGGCTGACGTGCTGTCTTTCCTCCAGGCGCGTATTCGTCGCTGAAAACCAGATCAAGAGAAGTCATGTTCAAGCGAAACACCAGAGCCCTGGGGGGCGCCGCCTTGTGCGGCGCCCTGCTGGTCAGCGGCTGCGCCAATCAGATGTCGCAACGCAGCGAGCACGAGGAGCGGGTCGAGCGTAAGTTGCTCGACCACAGCCTGCAGATCGATGTAGGCGAGCCTAAAGTGCTGGAGCTGCCGCAACGCCGGGTTCGCATTCATGAGCAGAAGACCTTCGAGGTCACCGAATTCGAAGTCACCCGTCGTTACGACCGCTACACACCCTACCAGCCCTGGCGCAAACTCTATGAGATGCCCCTGGGTGCCGTGGCGCTGGTAGCGGGCGTGGGTGCCAACGTGGCGAATATCTTCGCCCTCGGCAACCTGCCCACGAGCGTGACCCGTGACTGGCTGAGCTACGGCGTGGACGGCATCAACCCGTTCATGAACGTGCAATCCCACGGCCGTGCGCAACAGAACCTGGCGGCTATCGATGAAGTCCAGCGTGACAAGCGCCTGGAGTATTCGAGCCTGCCCTGGAGCGAGCGCCCGGTACAAGTCACCGCCGGCAAGCAGACCCACGAGCTGACCACCGACCGTAACGGCATACTGCGCCTGAACCTGTTGGACAGCCCCTTTGCCGAGCAGGACCTGAACCGCGTCACCACGCTGAAAATCAGTGTGGAGGATGGCCAGGACGACGTGCATACCGACTCGACCCTGGCGGTCAGCAACACGCTGCGCAGCAAGTTGCTCGAAGCCCATGCCCTGATCTACGACGACCTGGAAGATGACGAAGTGAACCAGTGGGTGCACCGAGTCAAACGCCTGTCGGAGCTGGGCCTGGAAGAAGAAGCCAGCGAACTGGAACAAAGCCTGATCGAGCTGACCCGCAATGATCCGGAATTGCAGCAGGAGTTTGTGCAGGCGTTGACCAAGGATGCAGGGCGGTTGGTGGCGGATCCAGGCGCACGCTAATCGCTCAATACCTGTGAAGATCAAACGGTGGGAGCTGGCTTGCCTGCGATAGCGGTGTATCAGTTACAACGTTCGTGACTGACGCTCCGCTATCGCAGGCAAGCCAGCTCCCACATTTGTTTCGGGTTTTTACCAGGAAAACTCGAGCTGTTCGTTACCGCCGCTCAGGTCCAGCAACCGCACCCCTATCCCCAGCAACCGCACCGGCTTGCCCCCACGATTGAACGCCTGGGTCATCAACTGTTCATAACTCTCCAGATCCCGCCCTGCCCCGGCCTGCTCCAACGTCGTCTGGGTAAAGTCATGAAACTTCACTTTCACGAACGGCTTGCCCGCCCGGTAGCTGCTGTCGATACGCGCCATGCGCCCGGCCAGGGTTTCCATCAGCTCGGGCAGTTTCGCCAGGCAGCTTGAAAGGTCCGGCAGGTCCACGTCGAAGGTATTTTCCACACTGATGGATTGCCGCCGACTGTCGTTTTGCACCACGCGGTCATCGATGCCACGGGCCAGGCTCCAGAGGCGCTCGCCAAAACTGCCGAATTCGCGCACCAGCGCCAGTTTGTTCCAGTCGCGCAATTGCAGGCAGTCTTCGATGCCCAGGCGCGCCAGCTTGTCGGCGGTAACCTTGCCCACGCCATGCAGCTTGCTGACACGCAACTGCGAGACAAAGTCTTCAACCTGATCCGGCGTGATCACAAACAGGCCGTTGGGCTTTTTCCAGTCGCTGGCGATCTTGGCCAAAAACTTGTTGGGCGCCACGCCGGCAGAAACAGTGATATGCAACTGGTTGGAGACCCGACGCCGAATGTCCTGGGCAATACGCGTGGCGCTGCCGCCAAAATGCGGGCTGTCAGACACGTCGAGGTAAGCCTCATCCAGCGACAACGGCTCGATCAAGTCGGTGTAGTCGCGGAAGATCAGTTGGATTTCTTTCGATGCTTCTTTATAGGCATCCATGCGCGGCTTAACGATGGTCAAGTCCGGGCACAGCTTCAAGGCATGACGTGACGACATCGCCGAACGCACCCCATACGCCCGCGCCTCGTAGTTGCAGGTGGCGATCACCCCGCGCCGATCTGCCGAGCCACCGACGGCCAAGGGCTTTTGCGCCAGGCTCGGGTCGTCGCGCATCTCGATGGCGGCGTAGAAGCAATCACAGTCGACGTGGATGATTTTGCGCTGCGTCATATAAACGGGGTGTTAACCAACGGGTGGCCAGTATCGCACTCACCCCTGTATATAGCACCAGTAGTTTGAATCTTCTGCCTGAGCGGTAGGAAATTTCGCAGATGAATATATTTTTTCAATCGAATCTCGCATCCCAATAGAGCTGAAAGCCTTGTCCTGCCTGGCCTGGGCCCCTCAGGAACGGCCTTCTGAAGCGCTAACCGATTGAAGCACAAGCGCTTTTCTTAGATTTACGGGTTGACACACTCGCGTTCCTCTGTAGAATGCCGACACACAGACGCGGGATGGAGCAGTCTGGTAGCTCGTCGGGCTCATAACCCGAAGGTCGTCGGTTCAAATCCGGCTCCCGCAACCAAACATCAAAAAAGGCTACTCGAAAGAGTGGCCTTTTTTGTGCACGCCTGTTTTTGCCTGCACAATGCAGCCAACACCTTGATTTCAGAATAATTAGCGCTTATTTCAGCGATCAGCTCATTAACGGTTGACACCCTGCCGTTGGGCTGTAGAATGCCGCCCACAGACGCGGGATGGAGCAGTCTGGTAGCTCGTCGGGCTCATAACCCGAAGGTCGTCGGTTCAAATCCGGCTCCCGCAACCAAACATCAAAAAAGGCTACTCGAAAGAGTGGCCTTTTTTGTATCTGGCGAAAAAGTTCTTCTGAAACAATGGCATGGCATCTTTCATGAAACCGTAGACGGTTTGCAGAGTCCATCTCATTGCACGCTATGCTCAATGCTCAAGCGCTACCCCTCTACGACCAATGGCCGCAGTCGCCGCCCCCGGCGATCCGCGTTAATATTTGTAATTATTTTGTCCATAGGGATTGGTAACTTGGCTGGATACCTCCATCCTGTCGCGCACAATCCACGAGGTGATTGATGCGCGCCAACTCGTCTGAACCACAAGACACCGTCACAGCAGAACAACCGATCACGCCTACCCGCTTGCGATGGCTGGATTTGTTGAGCAAGTATCGCCAGCCCATTGGCCTGGCCGTAACGCTGCTGTTGTTTGCAATCGCCCTGATCGCCTGCCGGCACCTGCTGCTGGAACTGGATCTCTACGCACTCCACGATTCGATTCTGGAAGTGCCCAAGCCAGCCTTGCTCGGTGCGTTTGCAGCGGCAGTCGCAGGTTTCATTATCCTGCTCGGTTATGAATTTTCCGGCGCACGCTATGCCGGAGTGAAGTTACCCGCCAAGACCCTGGCCCTGGGCGGCTTCACCGCCTTTGCCATCGGCAACGCCATTGGCTTGTCGATGCTCTCGGGCGGTTCGGTGCGCTACCGTTTATATGCACGCCACGGCATCGGCGCATCGGAAGTGGCGCACATGACCGTGTTCGCCAGCCTGGCCCTGGGCTGCGCCCTGCCGCCACTGGCCGCATTGGCGACACTGAGCAATTTGCCGGCGGCCTCGACTTACCTGCATTTACCGCAAAGCCTGCTCGGGGGGATTTCCGGCGCCGTGTTGGTGTTGTCGGCCATGCTGTGCATCGGCATTTATCGCCGCCGCCTGCCGGAACAGCCCTACCCCGATAACCTGCTGGTCAAGGCCGGGCGTCGCACCCTGCGCCTGCCGGGCCGCCGCCTGACCTTCCTGCAGCTGATCATCACCGCACTGGACGTAGCCGCTGCCGCTGCCGTCCTTTATATGCTGTTGCCGGAAGCACCGCCCTTCGGCCCGTTCCTGCTGGTGTACCTGCTGGCCCTGGCCGCCGGTGTGCTCAGCCATGTGCCGGGCGGCGTAGGTGTATTCGAAGCGATCCTGCTGGCGGCCTTTGCCGACAAACTCGGTGCCGCGCCCCTGGCTGCCGCCTTGCTGCTGTACCGGATGATCTACGTGGTATTGCCGCTGCTGATCGCCTGTGTGTTCCTGCTGGTCAACGAGGCCCAGCGCCTGTTCCAGACCCAGCAAAGCCTGCGGGTAGCGTCGGGGCTGGCAGCGCCAGTATTGGCCGTCCTGGTTTTTTTGTCCGGCGTGGTCCTGCTGTTTTCCGGCGCCACGCCAGAGATCGACTCACGCCTGGAAAACATCGGCTTCCTGATTCCCCATCGTCTGATTGACGCGTCGCACTTCGGTGCCAGCCTGATCGGCGTGTTGTGCCTGTTGCTCGCCCAGGGCCTGCGTCGGCGGTTATCGGCCGCCTGGATGCTGACCATGGTATTGCTGCTGGTCGGTGCCCTGCTCTCGCTGCTTAAAGGCTTCGACTGGGAAGAAGCCAGCCTGATGACCATGACCGCAGTGCTGCTGGCAATCTTCCGCCGCTCGTTCTACCGCGCCAGTCGCCTGACCGAGCTGCCGTTTTCGCCGCTGTACCTGGTGGCCAGTGTCTGCGTGCTCGGCGCTTCGATCTGGCTGCTGCTGTTTGCCTACCAGGACGTGCCCTACAGCCATCAACTCTGGTGGCAGTTCACCCTCGACGCCAACGCCCCGCGTGGTTTGCGTTCGCTGCTCGGCGCCGCCGTGTTGCTGGTGATCGTGTCGCTGACCTGGCTGCTGCGCACGGCACGCCCGGTCATTCACCTGCCGACCCCGGAAGAACTGGAGCGCGCCAGCAAGATCCTGATGGCCTCGTCCCAACCCGACGGTGGCCTGGCGCTCACCGGCGACAAGGCGCTGCTGTTTCACCCCAACGATGAAGCCTTCCTGATGTATGCCCGTCGCGGGCGTAGCCTGGTGGCCTTGTACGACCCGATCGGCCCGACCCAACCGCGCGCCGAGATGATCTGGCAGTTCCGCGATCTGTGCGACATTCACCACGCCCGCCCGGTGTTCTACCAGGTACGCGCCGAGAACCTGCCGTATTACATGGACATCGGCCTCACCGCGATCAAACTGGGTGAAGAAGCCCGCGTCGACCTGAAACGCTTTGACCTGGAAGCCAAGGGCAAAGAAATGAAGGATTTGCGCTACACCTGGAACCGTGGCACCCGGGACGGCCTGTCCCTGGAGATCTGCGAACCGGGCAAGGCGCCGATGGATGAATTAAAAGTCATCTCCGATGCCTGGCTTACAGGTAAGAATGTGCGGGAAAAGGGCTTCTCCCTGGGCCGTTTCAGCGATGACTACCTCAAGCACTTTCGTATCGCGATCATTCGCTTCGAAGGGCGCCCGGTGGCCTTCGCCAATTTGCTCGAAACCTACAATCACGACCTGGCCAGCCTCGACCTGATGCGTGCCCATCCGGACGCGCCCAAGTTGACCATGGAGTTCATGATGGTGGGCCTGATTCAACATTATAAGAGTCACGACTACGCACGCTTCAGCCTCGGCATGGTGCCGTTGTCGGGCTTGCAACCGCGCCGTGGCGCACCGCTGACCCAGCGCCTGGGCTCGATGGTGTTCCGCCGTGGCGAGCAACTGTATAACTTCCAAGGTTTGCGCCGCTTCAAAGACAAGTTCCAGCCCGACTGGGAACCCCGTTACATGGCCGTGCCCGCAGGACTGGATCCGCTGGTGGCATTGGCCGATACCGCCGCCCTGATCGCGGGCGGCTTGACTGGATTGGTGAAACGCTGATGATTCGACGCTCCTGGCGGTATGTATTGGCCTTAGTGGTGCTGCTCGCGCTGATCGCGGCGGGCGGCTTCTGGTACTGGAACCGCCCTGCCCCGCAGCCGACCCTGGAGCATTTGCCCCAGGCCGACGGTTCGGTAATGACCCGCGTGACCCCGGCCAGCAACGCAAAAGCCCGCGTGGCCGTGGCGGTGATGGCCGACGAAACCCTGACCGACAGCCAACTGGTTGCCCTGAGCCAGGGCGGTACTGCGCAACTGGTTCAGGTGGTGCTGCCAAAAGATGACTGCGCGTTGCAGGAGAAAGCCCTGCAAGGCGCCCTGGCCCAGCTGAAAGGCCCCGCGACCCTGGTCAGCGGCATCGGCCCTGGCGCCGCACTCGCCTGGCGCTGGCTGGCCACCCAGAACGACGACAAGGCCAACGCCATCTCCGTGGGCTTCGCCCTTAAACAGGAAGGCTGCAACGACCCGCTGCCGAAAACCGCCGCCCATGGCAGCTGGCTAGTGGCGTGGAACGATAACCCTGACGATGAAAGCGCCAGTTTCGTACGCGACACACCGCGCGCCACCACCAGCATCAGCGACTACGACATTCATTACCCACAGGTGCTGAATAACGAACTGCGCAAGCAACTGGTCGGTTCGGACAACGGCGGGCTGGCGATTCCGGTGGTAGAAGTGCCTGCCGGCCAAGCCAAGGACACCGTGACCCTGTTCCTCTCCGGTGACGGCGGCTGGCGCGACCTGGACCGCGACGTGGCGGGCGAGATGGCGAAGATCGGCTACCCGGTCGTCGGCATCGACACCCTGCGCTACTACTGGCAGCACAAGACGCCGGAGCAAAGCGCCAAGGACCTCACCGAGCTGATGCAACACTACCGGCAAAAGTGGGGCACCAAGCGCTTCGTGCTGACCGGTTACTCGTTCGGCGCCGATGTATTGCCGGCGATCTACAACCGTATGCCAGAGAACGAACAGCAACGGGTAGACGCGATCATCTTGCTGGCGTTCGCCCGCACCGGCAGCTTTGAAATCGAAGTGGAAGGCTGGCTGGGCAACGCCGGCAAAGAAGCCGCCACCGGCCCCGAAATGGCCAAGCTGCCGCCTGAGAAAGTCGTATGCATCTACGGCGCCGAAGAAGTCGACGAGAGTGGCTGCACCGACAAGACCGCCGTGGGCGAAGCCATGAAGCTGCCGGGCGGGCATCACTTCGATGAGAACTACCCGGCGCTGGCCAAGCGCTTGGTGGATATTATCGTCAAGCATCAGGCCAAAGCCGAATAGCTCAAGGCTGTACACAAAACCAAATGTGGGAGCGGGCTTGCTCGCGAATACGGAATGTCAGTCAATGCAGCTGTGACTGATCCACCGCTTTCGCGAGCAAGCCCGCTCCCACATTTTTGATGTGTGGTGTTGCTAATAATCAGCGCGGTTCGATGTGGGCAATCATCAACTGCACCGTCTCATTGCCCCGAAACTCGTTCACATCCAGCTTGTAGGCCAACTCCACCCAACGCACCGTCGGGTTCGGCCACACTTCACGGTCTACCCCAAAGGCAATTCCATCGAGCTTCACCG
Source organism: Pseudomonas sp. AM4(2022) (assembly GCF_036346515.1). Lineage (NCBI taxonomy): Bacteria > Pseudomonadati > Pseudomonadota > Gammaproteobacteria > Pseudomonadales > Pseudomonadaceae > Pseudomonas > Pseudomonas sp. AM4(2022). Next base: position 171,430 of record NZ_JAOTNW010000011.1, on the reverse strand, counting down.
ACCCGCATTCGCTCTTGAGCACCACTTTCAGATGTCGCTCGCCCACCACCCGCTGCTCCACCAACTGGAATACCCCGTGAAACAACGGCTCGGGAAAGTGCTGCCCCCACGGGCCGGCATGGCGCAGGGCGCGGGCCAGTTCCAGGTGAAACTCTTCCACCGCCAGGGTGCCGTCTGAAAGCAGGCGGCCGGTGAGGTCTTCTTCGCGCAATTGCCGGCGCACTTCGGCATCGAAGGCTTGCGCAAACAATGGGAAGTTGGCCTCCGGCAAGGTCAGCCCAGCGGCCATGGCGTGGCCGCCGTACTTGGTGATTAGGTTGGGGTGCTGGCTGGCGACGACCGCCAGCGCATCGCGGATATGAAAGCCTTGCACCGAGCGTCCAGAGCCCTTGAGCAGGCCATCGCCGGCATCGGCGAAGGCGATGGTCGGGCGGAAATAACGCTCCTTCATGCGTGACGCAAGGATCCCGATCACCCCTTGGTGCCACTCCGGGTCGAACAGGCACAGACCGTACGGCATCGACTCCACCGGCAGGTCCTTGAGCTGAGCCAGGGCATCGCGCTGCATACCTTGCTCGATGGACTTACGGTCCTGGTTCATGCCGTCCAGCTGCGCGGCCATTTCCCGCGCGGCAGCGAAGTCGGTGGTAAGCAGGCATTCGATGCCCAGGCTCATATCGTCCAGGCGTCCGGCCGCGTTCAGACGCGGGCCGAGGATAAAACCCAGGTCGGTGGAGGTGATACGCGCATGATCACGCTTGGCCACTTCCAGGATCGCCTTGATCCCCGGGCGCGCCCGACCGGCTCGAATACGCTCCAGGCCCTGATGCACGAGGATGCGGTTGTTGGCGTCCAGCGGCACCACGTCAGCGACGCTGCCCAGGGCCACGAGGTCGAGCAGTTCACCGATGTTCGGCTGGGGCTTGCTGTCATACCAACCCAGGCTACGCAACCGTGCCCGCAGGGCCATCAACACGTAGAAGATCACGCCGACCCCGGCCAGGGCCTTGCTGGGAAACGTACAGCCCGGCTGGTTCGGATTGACGATGGCGTCGGCGGCCGGCAGTTCATCGCCGGGCAAGTGGTGGTCGGTGACCAGCACCTGCAACCCTGCCGCTTTCGCCGCCGCCACGCCTTCGACGCTGGAGATACCGTTGTCCACGGTGATCAGCAACTGCGGCTCGCGCTGCAGCGCCACCGCGACGATTTCCGGGGTCAGGCCGTAGCCGTATTCGAAGCGGTTGGGCACCAGGTAGTCGACGTGGGCCGCGCCGAGCAAACGCAGGCCCAGGGTGCCCACGGTGCTCGCCGTGGCGCCATCGGCGTCGAAGTCACCGACGATCAGGATGCGTTGGCGCTGCTCCAGGGCGGCCACCAGCAAGTCCACTGCCGCATCGATGCCCTTGAGCTGCTGATAGGGAATCAACCGCGCCAGGCTCTTGTCCAGCTCGGCCTCCGACTGCACCCCGCGTGCGGCGTAGAGACGGGTCAACAGCGGCGGCAATTCACCGAGAAAAGGCAGGACGGCGGGCAATGGGCGGGGATCGATACGCATACGGTGGTGATAACTTCTCTTTAATAATTGTAGGAGCGAGCTTGCTCGCGAAGGTGGTTAACGATGACGCGGGATGTCTGGGTGATCGCGGTGCCCTGGAGTTTTTCGCGAGCAAGCTCGCTCCTACAGGGAGCCGGGCTCAGCCAAGGTTCAACCGCGCTCGCCAACCAGCCATTGCAGTTGCACTTCATGCTGGCCACGGTCATCGGTCACAAAGATCGTGCCTTCGCTGATCATCACATCCCACTTGATCACCCGCGGCATGTCCTTGGCCAGGGTCTCCAACACTTCCTGGGGCACGGCAGCGATGTGCACGTTCTTCAGGTTGTTGGCCACCGGCACTACCTTGCCTTCCCACACACGCAGGCTGCCATAGGCCAGCAGGCTGGTGCGCTCGGTGCGGCGCGAGCACCAGGTCAGGCGATCGGCATCCGGCTGGCCGACTTCGATCCAGTGCAGGACCCGATCATCCAGGCTTTTTTCCCACAGGGCCGGTTCGTCTACATCCGACAGGCCACGCCCGAACGCCAGTTGCTCGTTGTACCAGAGGGCGTAGGCCAACAAGCGCACGGTCATGCGCTCTTCGGTTTCCGAAGGGTGGCGGGCAATGGTCTGTTTGACGCTCTCGTACACCGAACGGTCGAGGTCGGTGAGGTTGAGTTCGAACTTGTAGGTCGTGGACGGCTGGGCCATGAACGGGCTTCTAAAGACAAGGAAAGGCGGCCAGTCTAACCGATGGCGAGGGCATTGAACGAATACTGCGCTGCATCCGCGCGGCTCGCCTATGTTAAAAAGCAGGACATCATCGTCCCGCGCTTGTAAGGATCCCCATGTCGCTCAACGCCAAACCACTTGCCGGCCTGAAAGTCATCGAACTGGGCACCCTGATCGCCGGCCCGTTTGCCTCACGCATTTGCGCTGAATTCGGCGCCGAGGTGATCAAGGTCGAATCCCCGGACGGCGGTGACCCGCTGCGCAAATGGCGCAAGCTGTATGAAGGCACTTCGCTGTGGTGGTTCGTGCAGGCCCGCAACAAGCAGTCGCTGACCCTCAACCTCAAGCACCCTGAGGGCCTGGCGATTCTCAAGCAACTGTTGGCCGACGCCGACATTCTGATCGAAAACTTCCGCCCCGGCGTGCTGGAGAAACTCGGCCTGAGTTGGGAAACCCTGCACGCCCTCAACCCCAAGCTGGTGATGGTACGCCTCTCGGGCTTCGGCCAGACGGGGCCGATGAAGGATCAGCCAGGGTTTGGAGCCGTGGGTGAATCCATGGGCGGCTTGCGCTATATCACCGGCTTCGAGGACCGCCCGCCGGTGCGCACCGGGATTTCCATCGGCGACTCGATCGCCGCGTTGTGGGCGGTGATCGGCGCGCTGATGGCGCTGCGTCACCGCGAAGTCAACGGCGGCCTGGGCCAAGTGGTGGATGTGGCGCTGTATGAAGCCATCTTCGCCATGATGGAAAGCATGATCCCCGAGTTCGATGTGTTCGGTTTTATCCGGGAGCGCACCGGCAACATCATGCCCGGCATCACCCCGTCCTCGATCCACACCACCGCAGACGGCAAGCATGTGCAGATCGGCGCCAATGGCGATGCGATCTTCAAGCGCTTCATGCGGGTGATCGGCCGTGACGACTTGGCGGACGACCCTGCACTGGCCAGCAATGACGGGCGTGACGCTCGCCGCGATGAGCTGTACGGCGTGATTGATCGCTGGGTCAATTCGCTGTCGCTCGACCAGGTGATTGAGCATCTGAACAAAGCGGAGGTGCCCGCCAGCCGCATCTACAGCGCCGAAGACATGCTGGGCGACCCGCAATTCCTGGCCCGGGAAATGTTCCTCAAGGCGCAGTTGCCGGGCGGCAAGGACTTCAAGATGCCCGGCATCGTGCCCAAGCTCTCGGACACCCCAGGCAGTTGCGAATGGGTCGGCCCGCAGCTGGGTGAACACAACAGCCAGGTGCTCAATGCCCTCGGCTACGACGCGGCGGCTATCACTCGCCTGCGCGAGGATGGCGCGATCTGACAAATCCCAGGCAAAAAGAAACCCCGAGCAGTGGGGAGACAACTCGGGGTTAAACGTGGTCTACAAAAAGACCCGCACAGCAAGCGACAAACACCGGAGCACAATGCCTGCTCTTGCTGTTACAAACTCTGACTGACCAGCTTGTAGGAAGGTTCCGAAGAAAAATAATGTTTCATGCCAGTGCGCCGCCACGGGTTTGGGAGGCGTTGCGCAAGGCAGCGATGACTGAAGGTTCCAGGCGCCCTTCGGCAATTTTCAGGTCGCGGAGCAGGCAATCCACCACATCAACCAGTGCGCGCTTGTCGCTCAATTGCGCACGATCGACTTCACGTTCAACCACGATGGCACCACCGGGGTTCTTCACGGTTACCAGGCAGTCGTCGCGCATACCGGCAGAGGTCAGCGTAACCTGATAAGGGCTCAGTGCTTGGCTGAGCAATAGGTTGATACTTTCCATCTCGATCACCACTCAATCATTCGAAAAAGGTTCGAAAAACAAAAATGTCACGAAGAGGCTGACATTCAAGTGACCCGTGCTCAAAGCAGAAAGTTCTACCTTTTGTGTAATCCACTGCTTGAGGAAAACGAGCATGCACGGAAAAGATGACAGAGAAAAAACAACAGTTCACAGGCTAGAATCCCTGGATTGTCCTGGGAGCCTGCCTTGAGAGCTGCGTCTGAACCGCCCTTGCGTATCGTGATTGCCGACGATCACCCGATTTTCCTGATTGGCCTGCGCGCCGTGCTCGAACGTGACCCGCACATTAGCATCGTCGGCGAGGCCAATTCCCCCCAGGCCCTCAGTGCGCTGTTGCAGCACTGTGCCTGCGATGTGGTGGTGACCGACTTCATGATGCCCGTCGAGCCCCAGGCCGACGGGCTGCGCTTGATCGAGCAACTGCGCCGGCACTACCCGCACCTGCCCATTGTGGTGGTGACCATGCTCAACAATGCCGGGTTGTTTCACTCCATCCTGGCATTGGGTGTGATGGGCCTGCTGAGCAAGGCCAGCCTGGCCGATGAGCTGCCCCAGGCGATCCGCCAGGTGCGCCAGCAACGTACCTATGTGGCCCAGACCATCCGCCAGGCGTTGAGCTTGGCCGGAGAAGTCGGCGCTGATCGCCTGCATTCCCAGGAGCACCTGTCACCCCGGGAACTGGAGGTGATTCGCCTGTTGGCCAGTGGCATGACGGTGGGCGAGATCGCCGCGCACCTGCATCGCAGCAAGCAGACCGTCAGCGCGCAAAAAGTCAGCGCCATGCGCAAGCTGGGGCTGGTCAACGATGCCGCCCTGTTTATTTACGTGCAGGAACACGGGCTGGCCTAGCCTGAAATGCGATCCATTGCTTGAGCGCCGCGGCCTCCATCGGCCGGGCGATAAAGCAGCCTTGCAGCCACGCCGCGCCCAGTTCGCCCACGGCGTGATAGTCGGCGGCGGTTTCCACGCCGGTGACCACCACGGCAACGCCCAGGCGCGCCGCCATGCTCATGGCGCCTGCCACCACAGCGGCCTTGCGATCATCATTGGCCATCCCACAGGCAAACGCCGGGGGAATTTTCAGCTCGGTAAAAGGCAGTTCCAGCAAATGCTGCAGGCTGGTGCCGCCCATGCCGAAGTCGCCGATGGATAACTGGCAACCCAACATGCGCAAGCGCAACAAGCCGGTGACATGGGCGCTGTCGGTTTTCAATGTCGATGTTTCCACCAGCTCCAGGGTCAGGCTATGGGCGGGCACACCATGAAGTTGCAGCAAACCTTGCAGCACCTGGGGGAAGTGCTCGCGCTCCAGCATACGCCCGGGAATGTTCACAGCTACCGGCAGCACTCGGCCGCTTTCGCCCATCACCTGGTTCGCCAGGCCAAGCGCCTGCTCCAGCACATGCCAGGTAAACGCCTCTTCCATACCGGCAAACTCCAGCACCGGCAGGAACTCGTCAGGCAGCAATAGCTCACCGTCCTGCAACTGCCAACGCGCCAGCGCCTCCACCCCTTGCAACACACCGGCCTGACTGACGATGGGCTGGTACCAGACCCTGCCACAGGCTGCGATAGTCGCCTGGCTGACATCCGCCGAGGGCGGCAGTTGTTCCCGCTCGCTCAAGCTCAGCAGTTGACGGACGCGCTCCCAGGACAGCACCGCTGGCCCTGGGCGCAAGTGCTCCTGACAATCGCTCAGTACTTGCCCGATCAGCTTGGCCGAGGCCGGCTTGGGCAAGCACGCCAAGACCTTGAGCCCCAATTGGCGGGCCATGTTCGCCACGCCTTCCAGCACGTCGGGCTCGGCGTTGCTGAGCAGGATCAACACCTGGGCCAGGCGGCGTTCCGCCAACTCACGGATCAACGCCAGGCCATCGCCCTGCTCCAGGTACAGATCGCAGATGGCGATATCCACCGGGCCTTTGCTGTCCAGGGATTGGCGGGCGATTTCGACCGTTTCCGCGGCCCGTACATTGAACACGCCGTTGGCATTGAGCATCTGGTGCAGGGCCATCAGTTGAAACGGGTTGTCTTCGAGGATCAGGACGTTCAGGGATCGCATGGGTAAAGGTGTCGGTGCAGGGAAAGTCCTGCACAGTAGCCATACGCTGCGCCGTGTCCCATAGGACGTGTCCTAAAAGTTTCCTTAAATGTGGGAGGGGCAAGCCTTGTCGGTCAAGCGCAGATCTCCTGTGGGAGCTGGCTTGCCTGCGAAGGCGGTGTGTCAGTCGCTACATCTGTTACAGCACTACCGCTATCGCAGGCAAGCCAGCTCCCACATTTGATCTTCGTTGCTTTGAGCATTGCGTTCGCTTGGCTGATCGGCATACAGGCTGGGTTACGCATCCAGATAGGGTCGCAGGTCGCGACGAAACGCCTTGAGCACCTCGGACAAGCGCAACCAGGGTTCTTCAAGCTCGGCGCCGCGCTGTTCACGGGCGCACTGCTCAAGGGCGACACAGGCCTTGGCGAGTGGCAGTGCGTCCACCAGCGAGCAAATGCCCTTGAGCCGATGCAGCGATGCATTCAAGCGTGTCACGTCGCGCTCGGCCAGGGCTCCCGCCAATACCTCGTGTTCGTGGTCCAGGCTCTTGACCAGTTCCTGCAACATGCTTTGCAGCACCGGGCCATCGGCCTGGGTCATGGTGCGCAGGGCCTCGATATCGAACGAACGCTGGGGCGCCACGCGTGCCAGCACTTGGGTCCAGTGTTCCAGGGTCACCGGCTTGACCAGCAGTTCATCCATACCGACGTCCTCGCAGCGGCGTTGTTCATCTTTCATGGCGTTCGCGGTGCAACCCACCAGCGCGCTGCGAGGCCGTTGCTCCTCGGCTTCGAGGCGCCGTATCGCCGCACTCAAGGCATAGCCGGACATGCCGGGCATCTGGCAATCGGTGACCAGCACGTCAAAACGCTGCTCACGCCAGCGTTGCAACGCGGCCTCGGCCGACTCCAGGGCGACCACTTGATGACCGAGGAACTGCAACTGCTGCGCCAGCACCAGGCGGTTGGCCGCCAAATCATCCACCACCAGTACCGACAGGCTACGCCCCGTCGGTGACACCGTCGCGGTGGGCGTTGCCGGCACATCATCGGTGCTGACCCGGTCCAGGCGCAGGTCAATGCACACCACCGTCCCCTCGCCCACCACGCTGTCGAGGTGAATGCTCCCGCCCATCAATTCCACCAGTTGTTTGCAGATACTCAGGCCTAGCCCGGTGCCTCCATGCTGCGCAGCGGTCAAGGCGCTTACCTGGGTAAACGGCTTGAACACCCGCGGCTGTTGCTCGGCGCTGATGCCCGGGCCACTGTCCTTGACGCACAGGTGCAGGTATTCGGTATCGGTCTCATCCCGTTGGCAGGTCACGCTGAGGTGAACCCCGCCCCGCTCGGTAAATTTGAGCGCATTGCCCAACAGGTTGTGCATAACCTGGCGTAGCCGGAGCGGGTCGAACCAGTAATAGCCCTGAGCAACCGGATCAAACGCCAGGGTCAGATGCAGGCCCTTCTTTTGCGCCGTGGCTTCGAACAGGCTCTGGATACCCTCGAAAAAGCGCTTCAACTCAGTGGTCTGTGGCGCCAGTTGCAAGTGGCCGGCCTCGATCTTGGCCAAGTCCAGGCTGTCGCCCATCAGCGCAATCAACTCGCGCGCCGAACGATCGGCCACCTGCAGCGCCTCGGAAACCGGCTGGCCGCTTGCCAGGCAACGCTCTTGCTCCAGTTCGAGCAAGCCAATGATGGCGGTCATGGGGGTGCGAATCTCGTGGCTCAAGGCCGATAGAAATGCACTTTTGGCGTAGTTCGCTTCGTCGGCGGCCTGGCGAGCGTCCATCAACTGACGCTCCAGATCTTTGCGTTCGTTGATATCGATCCAGCCGCCCAGCAACCCTTGCAAGCGGCCCTGAGCATCGAAAAAGGGCACAGTCCACTGATAGACGTGATAACTGCCGCCGTTGAGTTCCAATTGCCGGTCGACAAACATCGGCTGCTGCGTGGCCAATTGCTCCATGTGCCCTTCGTGCAGGCGCGCCGCCGTGGCGTCGGGCACGACCTTGCTTTCCATCAGCGTCAGGCCCTGGATCAGCTCCAGCCGGGTCGCCAATTGCTGTTCATAACTTTTATTGCAGGTCACCAGGCACCCGTCCAGGTCGCGGACGAACAGCGGGTTGGGCATGCCGTCGAGCAGTGCGCGCTTGAACGCCAACTGGTCATTGAGCCGTTGCTCGGCCTCCAGCCGTTGGCGAATCTGGCGCTTGAGCCGGCTGTTCCACACCAGCGACACCAACACAAACAGCAGCGCCGTGGCTACCGTCCAATAGGCCCAGGGCGGTACGCGTTGCCAGGCCGGCAGCGGGATCGCCACGGCACCGATCCAACGCAGGCGCAACGCACTCAGCTCAGCCACCGGCAACGCCTCCAGGGCCTTGTTCAGAATGCTCAGCAGCTCAGGTTGGTCCTTGCGCACCGACAGGCAGTTGGACGACCACTTGCCATCGACACTGCGGCCGATACGCAGGCCATCCGCCGTGTAACTCTGCACTTCCACTTCGGTCTGTATCGTGGCGGCGGCCTCGCCTCGTCGCACCAACTCACGGGCCTGGGTGTAATTGTCCACCAGGCGCACCTTGATACGCGGATGGTCATGGCGAATCTGGCTCTCCATGACGTGGCGCGCCGGCAATGCCAGCACCTTGCCGTCCAACTGGTTCAAGCCCGTCAGGGGCGCGGCATCGGCACGTTCGATAAACACCCAGCCGGACCCGCCAAAACCATGGCTGAAGTTGAGCAGCGCACTGCGCTCCTGATTCACAGCCAGGGTCGTGTTCATCTGCGCCCGGCCGGTTTCCAGCCATTCCAGGGTTTGCGCAGTAGAACCCACCTCTTCATAGACAAACTGCAAACCGGTCATGCGCGAGATGCGATTCAACAGGTCGACATTCAAGCCAACCCACTGGCCGTCCTTGTCCCTGAAAATGTAAGGCGACATCTGCTGGGCCACCACCACGACATGGGGATGCTCACGCACCCAGGCCTGTTCCGACGCCGACAACGCAACGCGCTCACCACTGATACCGACGCCGAGCCCGGTGGTCCAGCGCGCGAGGATTTCGCGCTGGACCGACTCGTCGAGGCTTGCCAGCGCGCGGGTCATCATGGCCCCCAACAACGGATCGGCCTGGCGGGTGGCAAAGGCAAAACCGATGGGCGCCAGCCGGCTTTGCTCCTTGATCTGCAACCCCAGGTAAGGCCGCAGCGATTTATAGGCGCGCACAATCACTTCGTTGCCGATAAACGCATCGACGTCGCCCTGCTTCAAGGCTTCAAGGCCGCTGTAGAGGTTGGGGGCGAGCATGATGTGACTGTCGGGATACGCCGCGTGAACCTTCTGCACGTTGGCGTAGCCGTCGAGCAACACCAGCTTCTTGCCGGCCAGATCGTCGCCTTGGGTATCGTCGCGACGCAGCACCACCACCGAACGATCAGGCATGTAGTCCGGGGTGAACTGAAGGCCAGGTACGTCACGCTCGTAACCATTGGCACTGGTGAGAATGTCGATGGTGCCGTTACGCAGGGCTTCAACCGCCTGGGCGCGCTCGGAAAAACCCAGCACTTGCATGGGCACACCCAGCCGCGCGCCAACCAGGCTCAAGTAATCGGCGCTGATGCCCTGGTAGCGATTGCGGTCGCGGGTGATATCGATCGGCTGGTAGTCATCTATCGAGATGCCCACCTTCAACGTCCGATGCGCCGCCAACCACTGCTGCTCCGTTGGCGCCAGCGGCATAGGCTCAAGCGCGATAAACGCCGGCACCAGTTTGAACGGCAGGCTGACGGCGGCCAGGCTCATGGGCACCTGGGTGAACCACAACAGGCACACCAGCTTCAACGTCCATTGGATCAACACCTGCACCGGTTGGGTTTCCTTGATTGGGCGAATGGGCAAGTATGGCTCGCCAGAATGAAAAAGCCCGTCACGAGGACGGGCTTGGCCGACTGCAAAAAAAGCTGACTGTTGCCCCACCACGTCTTGGGTGGATGAAACCGTCTCAAATGTGGGAGCGGGCTTGCTCGCGAATGAGGTGTATCAGTAACACATTTAGTGGCTGACACAGCGCATTCGCGAGCAAGCCCGCTCCCACATTTTGGATCGATGGGCAGCACAAAGATGCCCATCGGCCTTCAGGACGTACTGTCGATCAGAGCGGCTTGCCCCGATTGCCATGCTGACTGACAAACGCCTGCACTGTCTTCAGGTCGTTGGCCAACACGGTGCAGCGCTCTTCGCGCTCGAACAGGTCGGTCAAATGCTCCGGCAGCTCCAGCGCCTTGCCAATGCCGGCCTTTTCCACCGCTTCCGGGAACTTGACCGGGTGCGCGGTACCGAGGATCACCATTGGAATATCCAGGCTGCGGCGGCATTCGCGGGCGGCTTTCACGCCGATAGCCGTGTGCGGGTCGAGCACTTCGCCGGTCTCGGCATAGACCTGCGCGATGGTTTCGCAGGTCTGTGCATCATCCACGGCCAGGGAATCGAACAGCTTGCGGGTTTCGGTCCAGCGCTCTTGCTCGACGCTAAAACCGCCACCTTGCTTGAAGCTGTTCATCAACTCGGCCAGGGCTGCGCCGTTGCGACCGTGCATGTCAAACAGCAGGCGTTCGAAGTTCGACGACACCATGATGTCCATGGACGGCGACAGCGTGGCGTGCAGGGTTTCCTTCACATACTGGTTGCCGCTCATGAAGCGATGCAGGATGTCGTTGCGGTTGGTGGCGACGATCAACTGGTTGATCGGCAGGCCCATGTTACGCGCCAAGTAACCGGCAAAAATATCGCCGAAGTTGCCGGTCGGCACCGAGAACGACACCGAACGCGCCGGGCCGCCCAATTGCAGCGATGCATGGAAGTAGTAGACGATCTGGGCCATGATCCGCGCCCAGTTGATCGAGTTGACCGCCACCAGGCGTGTGCCCTTGAGGAAGCTCTGGTCAGCGAAGCTGTTCTTGACCATTTCCTGGCAGTCATCGAAGTTGCCTTCGATGGCGATGTTATGAATGTTCTCACCAAAGATGGTGGTCATCTGTCGACGTTGCACTTCCGACACGCGCTTATGCGGGTGCAGGATGAAGATATCGACGTTTTCGCAGTGCTTGCACCCTTCGATGGCCGCCGAGCCGGTATCACCGGAGGTGGCGCCGATGATCACCACGCGCTCGCCGCGTTTTTCCAGCACGTAGTCGAGCAGGCGACCGAGCAGTTGCAGGGCGAAGTCCTTGAACGCCAGGGTCGGGCCGTGGAACAGCTCCAGTACCCACTCATTGCCGTTCAGTTGGCGCAGGGGCGCGATGGCGTTGTGAGAAAACACGCCATAGGTTTCTTCCAGAATCTTCTTGAAGTCCGCATCCGGAATGCTGCCGGTCACGAACGGGCGCATCACTCGGAAAGCCAGCTCGTGATACGGCAGGCCGGCCCAGGAGGCGATTTCTTCCTGGGTGAAGCGTGGCAGGTTTTCCGGCACGTACAGGCCGCCGTCGGTGGCAAGGCCTGCCAGCAGGACCTCTTCGAAATTCAGGGCCGGTGCCTGGCCGCGGGTGCTGATGTAACGCATGACTGGCTCCTCTAAAACATTCTCGAACAGGGGCCGCCGAATGGACGGGGCCCCTGGAACAAATCGGTTAGTTCAAGTGTTCGACGCGAATCCGCACCACCGGGCCGACCACACCTTGCAAGGCTTCCAGGGCGTGGATGGCATCGTTGATGTGCTGCTCGAGCACGCGATGGGTCAGCAGGATCATCGGCACTTGGCCGTTTTGCTCCTCGACTTCCTTCTGCATGATCGATTCGATGTTGATACCTCGCTCCGACAGGATGCTGGCGACCTGGGCCAACACGCCTGGATGGTCCTGGGCCTGGATGCGCAGGTAGTAGGCACTTTCGCAGGCTTCGATCGGCAGGATCGGGTGGGCCGACAGCGAGTCCGGCTGGAAGGCCAGGTGCGGCACGCGGTTTTCCGGGTCGCTGGTCATGGCGCGAACCACATCCACCAGGTCGGCGATCACCGACGACGCGGTCGGCTCCATGCCGGCACCAGCGCCGTAGAACAGGGTGGAACCGGCGGCGTCGCCGTTGACCATCACCGCGTTCATCACGCCGTTGACGTTGGCGATCAGGCGGTCGGCCGGGATCAGCGTTGGGTGCACCCGCAACTCGATGCCTGCTGCGGTGCTGCGCGCCACGCCCAGGTGCTTGATGCGGTAGCCCAGGGCTTCGGCGTAATTCACGTCGGCGGTGGTCAGCTTGGTGATGCCTTCGGTGTAGGCCTTGTCGAATTGCAGCGGGATACCAAAGGCGATGGACGCCAGGATGGTCAGCTTGTGGGCCGCGTCGATGCCTTCCACGTCGAAGGTCGGGTCGGCTTCGGCGTAACCCAGGGCCTGGGCTTCGGCCAGCACGTCTTCGAAGGTACGGCCCTTCTCGCGCATTTCGGTGAGGATGAAGTTACCGGTGCCGTTGATGATGCCGGCCACCCAGTTGATGCGGTTGGCAGACAGGCCCTCACGGATCGCCTTGATCACCGGGATACCACCGGCCACCGCGGCTTCGAACGCCACGATCACGCCCTTCTCGCGGGCCTTGGCGAAGATCTCGTTGCCGTGCACGGCGATCAGCGCCTTGTTGGCGGTGACCACGTGCTTGCCGTTCTCGATGGCCTTGAGCACCAGCTCGCGGGCCACGGTGTAGCCGCCTACCAGCTCGATGACGATATCGATCTCAGGGTTGGTGGCCACGGCGAATACATCGTTGGTAATCGCAATACCGGTCGTTTCGAACTGAGGCTTTGGCGAACGCGTGGCAATCTGCGCCACTTCAATCCCGCGACCTGCGCGGCGGGAAATTTCTTCAGCGTTACGCTGAAGTACGTTGAAGGTACCGCCACCGACGGTCCCTAACCCACAGATGCCTACTTTGACCGGTTTCACTGAAGAACTCCCCATGAAACGGCCGACGCTAGGTCGGCCGTGAAAACAGCCGCACAACTGCGGCTCTCAATTAATGCCCCGCCGACGGTTCGGCGGGCCATGATCGTCAAAGGCTCAACGATAAATGCTTACTTGGCACCCAGTGCCAGTTTGGCAACTTGCGGCGCCGGCTGGTAGCCCGGAATCACCTGGCCGTCGGCCAAAACGATGGCCGGTGTACCGTTCACACCAATGGACTGGCCCAGGGCGAACTGCTTGGAAACCGGGTTGGCGCATTTGGCCGATTTGATTTCCTTGCCGTCGACCATCTTGTCCATGGCCGCTTTCTTGTCGGCCGAGCACCACACCGCCTGCAACTGCTCGTCACCCGGCGAACCCAGGCCCTGGCGCGGGAAGGCGACATAGCGCACTTCCACGCCCAGCTTGTTCAACGCCGGGATCTCGGCGTGCAGCTTGTGGCAGTACGGGCAGGTGGTATCGGTGAACACGGTGATGTGGGTCTTGGTTTCACCAATGGCGGGGTAAACCACGGTTTCAGCCACCGGGATGCCGTTGATCAGCTTCGACACGCCCAAACGCTCGGCCTTCTCGGTCAGGTTGACCGGCTTGCCATCCTTGAGCTGGAACAGGTAGCCCTGGACGATGTACTGGCCATCGGCACTGGCGTACAGCACGCGGCTGCCCTTGAGCTTGACTTCATACAGGCCGGCCATGGGGCTGGCGCTGATGCTTTCGATAGGCGTGTCGAGCGCCAGGTTTGCCAGGCTCTTGCGGATGGTTTGCTCGGCCGCATCATCGGCGACCGCAAAGGTGGAAACCAACGCAATGGCTGCGGCGGCAATAATCTGGGTCAAGCGCATGGGAACTCCTGAAGGCAGAGGCAGGGACGGGAGCAGAATACTGATCTGGACCACAATGGGTGCCGTCCCTTTGCGAACCGGCAAAGCCTACCACAGTTGGGCGGGAGGGCAGACCGCGACAGGCAAAATGGGCCATTTCTGACGTTTTTATCCGCGCGGGTGATGCTTGGCGTGCATATCCTGCAAACGTGCGCGTGCCACATGGGTGTAGATCTGGGTTGTGGATAAGTCGCTGTGCCCGAGCAGCATTTGCACCACGCGCAAATCCGCGCCGTGGTTGAGCAAGTGGGTGGCGAACGCATGGCGCAAGGTGTGGGGCGACAACGCCTTGCCGATCCCGGCCACTTTGGCCTGGTGCTTGATGCGGTGCCAGAAGGTCTGGCGGGTCATCTGCTCGCCGCGCTGGCTGGGGAACAGCACGTCGCTGGGACGCCCACCGAGCAGTTCGTGGCGCGCATCGCGCATGTAGCGCTCGACCCACACAATCGCCTCCTCGCCCATGGGCACCAGCCGCTCCTTGCTGCCCTTGCCCATCACGCGCAATACGCCCTGGCGCAGGTTGACCTGCTCCAGAGTCAGGCTGATCAGTTCGGTGACGCGCAGGCCGCAGGCATACAGCACCTCCAGCATGGCGCGATCGCGCTGGCCGATGGCCTCGCTCAGGTCCGGGGCCGCGAGCAAGACCTCGACATCGGCTTCCGACAAGGATTTGGGCAAGGGCCTGCCGAGTTGCGGCATGTCGATTTGCAGGGTCGGGTCGACGGCAATGAGTTTTTCCCGCAGCAGGTAGCGATAAAAGCCACGCACACCGGAGAGGAATCGCGCGGTAGAGCGTGGCTTGTAGTTCTGCTCCAGGCGCCAGGCCAGGTGATCGAGGATCAGCTCGCGCCCGGCATTGATCAGTTCAAGGTTTTTCTCCTGCAGCCAACCGTTGAACAGCGCCAGGTCGCTGCGATAGGCCTGGCGCGTGTTGTCCGACAGGCCTTTTTCCAGCCAGAGGGCGTCGAGGAAGCGGTCGATCAAAGGGTGGTCGATGGCGGGCATGGGCTCTCAAGCGACGCAGCACGGGGCTTTGCGCAAATTATTTAGTGAACTGTGACAAGGGTCGCTAGTCTTTCATAGCCCGCTACTTCAAGGAACAGGAAGCCTCAATGAATGAACAACAGATTTTGCTGGCCTTTGCCGGCATTGGAGTGGCGGCGCTGGGCTGCCAATGGCTGGCCTGGCGGCTCAAGTTGCCGGCGATCCTGTTTCTGTTATTGACGGGTATTTTGGCGGGGCCGGTACTGGGCTGGCTCGACCCTCAGGAGATGTTCGGCCCCCTGCTGATGCCGTTGGTGTCCCTGGCTGTAGCGCTGATCCTGTTCGAAGGCAGCCTGACCCTGCACCTTTCGGAGTGGAAGGAAATCGGCAGCGTGGTGCATCGCCTGGTCACGGTTGGCGCCCTGTCGACCTGGGCAGTGATTACCCTGGCCACTCACTGGCTATTGGGTTTTGACTGGATGCTCGCGCTGCTGTTCGGCACGCTGACCCTGGTGACCGGCCCGACCGTGATCGTGCCGATGCTGCGCGTGGTGCGCCCCAAAGCCTCCATCGCCAATATCCTGCGCTGGGAAGGCATCGTCATCGACCCGATTGGCGCGTTGCTGGCGGTGGTGGTCTACAGCTTCATCATTGCCCGGGCTTCCGGCGACGGCTTGAGCCACAGCCTGCTGACCTTCGGCGGCGTCATCCTCTGCGGCAGTTTGTTCGGGATCGCCGGCGGCTGGGTACTGGGGCAGATCATGCGTCGGCAGTGGTTGCCGGAATACCTGCACAACCTCGCGACGCTAGCCGGTGTGCTGGGCATCTTCATCGCTGCCAACCAGGTGATGCACGAGTCCGGCCTGCTGGCGGTAACGCTGATGGGCATGTGGATGGCCAATATGAAGGGCGTGGATGTACGGCACATCCTGCACTTCAAGGAAAACCTCAGTGTGCTGCTGATTTCCGGGCTGTTCATCCTGCTCGCGGCGCGCCTGGACCTGAATGCCTTGATCGCCCTGGGACCATTCGTGCTGATTCTGCTGGTGATCATCCAGTTTATTGCACGCCCACTGAACGTGGCGCTCTCAACCTTTGGCTCCGGACTCAACTGGCGCGAGCGCGCGCTGCTGGCCTGGATCGCGCCACGGGGCATTGTGGCGGCGGCGGTATCGGCGATCTTTGCGATTCGCCTGGACGAGGCAGGTCATGAAGGCGCGTTATTGCTGGTGCCGCTGACCTTCGCGGTGATCATCGGCACCGTGGTGCTGCAAAGTGCCACGGCGCGCCCCTTGGCGCGCCTGCTGAAAGTCGCCGAGCCAGCGCCCAGCGGCTTCCTGATCGTCGGCGCGAACGGCCCGGCGCGGGCGCTCGGCAAGGCATTGCAGCAATTGGGCAGCCGGGTGTTGCTGACGGACTCAAGCTGGGAAAATATCCGCGCCAGTCGCATGGAGGGCCTGCCGACCTACTTCGGCAACCCCGCCTCCCAACATGCCGAGTCCCATCTGGATCTGGTCGGCCTGGGGCATCTGCTCGCGCTCTCGCCTTCTGGCGAACTGAATGCCTTGGCCACCATGCGTTTTCGCCATGATTTCGGCCATCGCCTGTTCGCCCTGGCCAGCAGCCAGGAAAGCCGTCGCACCGACAAACACAAGGCCAGCCACGAACACCGCGGCCACCTGCTGGGCAGCCAACCCCTGAGCTATACCAAGCTGGCCAGCCTGCTGGGCCAGGGCGCCGAACTGTATAGCACCAACCTTACCGACGGCTTTGGCTGGGAGCAGTACCAGGCGTTGCACGGAGAGCGCGCCACCTTGCTGTTTGCTCGCGACACCAGCGGCTGGGTGCATGTGGTCACGCCCGAGAGCAGCTTGAAGCCCGTGGCCGGCTGGACCCTGCTGGCGGTGATTCAACCGGAGAACGGCAGCGCCACGTAATCAGTCGGCAAACCCAGGCAATACCGGTACAGGGCGTTTGTCCGCGTCAATCGCGACAAAGCTGAACACGCCCTGGATCGCCTTTTCACGGCCATCAGCGCTCATGCTCTCCACGAACACTTCAACCTCGACCTTGAGGCTGGTGTTGCCGACCTTGATCACCCGACCGATCAGCTCAACGATAGAGCCGGCCGGAATCGCGTGGTTGAAGTCAATACGGTCGGTGGAGACCGTCACCAAAGGCAAGCGACAGAAACGCGTGGCGGTGATGAACGACACTTCGTCCATCCACGCCAGGGCGGTGCCGCCGAACAGGGTGTTGTGGTGGTTGGTGGTGGGCGGGAACACGGCCTTGGTCACGTGGGTGACGGACAGGTCGGTGCGACGCTGGATTTCTTCGAGGCGGGTGGTCATGGGTCAATACCGGCAGATAGGCAAATTTCAGGCACAAAAAAGCAGCCCGTAGGCTGCTTTTTTCTGCATCGGGAAGCTGGACTTAAGCCAGTTTTTCCTTGATGCGAGCTGCTTTACCGGACAGGTCACGCAGGTAGTACAGCTTGGCTTTGCGTACGTCACCGCGACGCTTGACGGCCATGCTGTCGATCTGCGGGCTGTAGGTCTGGAAAGTACGCTCTACGCCAACACCGTTGGAGATTTTACGAACAGTGAAAGCACTGTTCACACCACGGTTACGCTTGGCGATTACCACGCCTTCGAACGCTTGCAGACGCGAACGGTCGCCTTCCTTCACTTTCACCTGAACGACAATGGTGTCGCCCGGGGCAAAGGTAGGGATCTCTTTGGTCATCTGCTCTGCTTCGAGTGCAAGGATGATTTTGTTAGTCATGCTGTGCTCCTAAGGTAAGTCAATGGACCTACCATCGATACGTTGTTAACTATCGTCCCGCGCGAGGATGTATTCCTCGAGCAGCTTCTTCTCTTCTCCAGAAAGCGAGCGGCTTTCCAGAAGATCGGCGCGTCGTTCATAGGTCCGACCAAGGGACTGCTGTAAACGCCAACGCCGGATGTGTGCGTGATTGCCACTTAGCAATACGTCGGGAACACGCTGATCCACATACACCTCCGGACGGGTGTAGTGCGGGCAATCCAGCAAACCATCCGTGAAGGAATCTTCCTCCGCGGAGTCCGCATGCCCTAAAGCTCCGGGCAGCAGTCGTGTAACCGCATCTATCAGGACCATCGCTGGCAGCTCGCCGCCAGACAGGACATAGTCCCCAATCGACCACTCTTCATCGACATGAGCTTCAATAAAACGCTCGTCAATGCCTTCATAGCGACCGGCAATCAGGATCAAACTTTCCTCATTCGCCAGTTCGCGTACCGCCGCCTGTTTCAGCTGACGGCCTTGAGGGGACAGGTAAATTACCTTCGCCTTCTCCCCGGCGGCTGCCTTGGCCTGAACCAACGCATCTTCCAGGGGCTTGATCTTCATCACCATGCCCGGGCCACCGCCAAATGGGCGATCGTCCACAGTGTGATGTCGATCCGTCGTGTAGTCTCGCGGGTTCCAACAGGTGAGCTGCAACAGCCCCTGTTTCACCGCCCGACTGGTGATGCCGTACTCGCTGATGGCGGAAAACATCTCGGGAAACAAACTGATCACTTCTATGCGCAAATTAGCCACGCTTAGAAGTCCGCGTCCCATTCCACCTTCATCTCGCCCGCTGCCAGGTCGACGGCCAACACGCATTGCTCGGTATAGGGCAACAGGCGTTCACGGTCATCCAGGCTGCCAGCGCAAGGCTTGACCACCATTACATCATTGGCGCCGGTTTCCAGAAGATGATCGATTTTCCCCAGCAATTGCCCGAGTTGATCAATAACCTTCAGACCTTCCAGCTGGTACCAGTAGTACTCGCCGTCGGTCAATTCAGGGAACAGGTTGCGCGGCACGCAGATCTCATAACCGGCCAGAAGACGAGCTTCTTCACGATCATCAAGACCCTTGAGCTTTGCGACCAGGAACTTGTCGCTCCCGCGTCCACTGACCAGCTCTACCTGTTTCACACTCCCTTCGCGCTTGAGCGTCCAGGTCTTGTACTGCAACAGGTTTTCAGTCGGATCAGTAAAGGAATACACCTTCACTTCGCCGCGAACGCCATGAACAGAGTAAATCTTGCCGATAACGATCAAATCATCAGCAACAGCTGGCGTCGCGTTCATATTGCTCAGGCTGCGGCCTTAGCCGAGTCCTTCAACAGTTTTGCAACGCGCTCGGATGGCTGTGCGCCAACGCTCAGCCAGTAGGCTACGCGCTCTTGGTTCACGGACAGACGAACTTCTTGACCACGAGCAACAGGGTTGAAGAAACCAACCTGTTCCTTGTGCGAACCGTCACGCGGGTTGCGGCTGTCGGTTACGGTCAAGTGGTAAAACGGGCGCTTTTTGGAGCCGCCAAGGGCAAGACGGATTGTTAGCATGTGAACATCGTTCCTGTAGTCGGTGCTGCAAATCTAAATGCACAGCGGGCATAGGTGCCCGAAAGGCCGCATATTCTAAGGAATATCCGGACTTTTGCAAATGTCTTTTTCTGGCGCCTATCAGCGTGCCATTCAGATCTGCTATAGAGCCGTCGGTTAAAACGGCGAGTCAGCGCCCGCCAACGGCGGGTTTGCTGGAGATCCCACATCCCTGTGGGGCGGAGCGCAAGCAAGGCTTACGCTCGAATACTTTACATTTTAGGCATGCCGCCGCCGGGCAACATACCGCCCATGCCGCGCATCATCTTGGCCATACCGCCCTTGGCGGAGAATTTCTTCATCATCTTCTGCATCTGCTTGTGCTGCTTGATCAAGCGACCGATGTCCTGCACCTGGGTGCCGGAACCCATGGCGATCCGGCGCTTGCGCGAACCGCTGATCAGCTCAGGGTCGCGGCGCTCGGCCGGGGTCATGGAGTTGATGATGGCTTCCATCTGCTTGAACTGCTTCTCTGCCGCACCCTGGGCGTTGCCCATTTGCGCCAGGTTCACACCGCCGATGTTGGGCAGCTTGTCCATCAGGCCGCCGAGGCCGCCCATGTTCTTCATCTGTTGCAGCTGGTCGCGGAAGTCTTCGAGATCGAAGCCCTTGCCCTTCTTCAGCTTCTTGGCCAGTTTGTCGGCCTTGTCCTTGTCGAGCGTGGCTTCGGCCTGTTCGATCAGGCTGAGCACGTCACCCATGCCGAGGATGCGCGAGGCGATACGCTCAGGGTGGAACGGCTCGAGCGCTTCGCTCTTCTCGCCCATACCGATGAATTTGATCGGCTTGCCAGTGATGGCACGTACCGACAGCGCGGCACCGCCACGGGCGTCGCCGTCGACCTTGGTGAGGATCACCCCGGTCAGCGGCAGTGCGTCACCAAAGGCCTTGGCGGTGTTGGCCGCATCCTGGCCAGTCATGGCGTCGACCACAAACAGGGTCTCCACCGGGTTGATCGCGGCATGCAGCGCCTTGATCTCGCCCATCATCTCTTCGTCGATGTGCAGGCGACCGGCGGTATCGACGATGACCACGTCGATGAACTTCAGCTTGGCTTCTTTAATAGCGGCGTTGGCGATGTCGACCGGCTTCTGGCTCAGGTCGGACGGGAAGAAGGTCACACCCACTTCGCCCGCGAGCATTTCCAACTGCTTGATGGCCGCCGGACGGTACACGTCGGCCGACACCACCATCACGGATTTCTTCTTGCGCTCTTTAAGGAAGCGCGCCAGTTTGCCGGCGGTGGTGGTTTTACCCGCACCTTGCAGACCCGCCATCAGCACGACGGCTGGCGGCACGGCGCTGAGGTTCAGGTCTTCGTTGGCCGCGCCCATCAGGCTTTCGAGTTCGGCCTGGACGATCTTCACAAAGGCCTGGCCCGGGGTCAGGCTGCGGGACACTTCGGTGCCGACCGCACGCTCCTTGACCGAGTTGACGAAGTCCTTCACCACCGGCAAAGCCACGTCGGCTTCCAGCAACGCCATGCGCACTTCACGCAAGGTGTCTTTAATATTGTCCTCGGTCAGCTTGGCCTTGCCGGTAACGTGGCGCAGCGTCTGCGAGAGACGGTCAGTCAAGTTTTCAAACATGCGCGATCCTTTCAGGCCCTATTCATCGAAATGCAGGTAGACCGAGGTAATGGCGGCCCAGGCTGGGGGAAATCGCTATTAAAAACAGCGTTCGCCGAGCCTGCGGCGTGGGCAGGTCGCGGATTATAGCGAAGACTGCGCCCATGCACACCCGCTGTCTGGCCCGGGAGTCTTTCGTGCAACGCAGGTGTGTGCCAAACTCAACGCCTTTCGGGCTTGCCTACCAGGATTTATGCTCCCCTTGTCACCCAGTTTGCTACCCAGCCTCGCCGCCGCCATTTTGTATGCCGCTGCGACCCTCTATCAGGGCACTCGTCTGGCCCAAGGCGCCAAAGCGGACAAACGTCTGCTCGTCGGCCTTGGCGTGCTGGCCCTGCTAGCCCATGCCGCCAGCCTGTTCACCCACCTGATGACCCCGGTCGGCCTGGGCCTGGACTTTTTCAGCGCCGCCAGCCTGATCGCCGCGGCCGTCATCGCGCTGACGCTGTTGGCCTGCTACCGGATTCCGGTGGAGAACCTGCTGGTGCTGCTATTCCCCCTGGGAATGCTCACGGTGCTGCTGGCGCAGTTCACCCCCACCGGCACCGTACAGGTGATCGACGAGGAGCCGGGCATCCTCGCTCACATCCTGCTGTCCATCCTCGCCTACGGCATGTTCACCATCGCGGTGTTCCAGGCCCTGCTCCTGCTGCTGCAGGATCACCAGCTCAAGCACAAGCACCCGTCGGGGCTGATCAAGAACTTCCCGCCCCTGCAAACCATGGAAAGCCTGCTGTTCGGGTTCCTGTGGGCCGGCTGGACCCTGCTGTCACTGTCGCTGATCTCCGGCTGGCTGTTCGTCGAAAACCTGTTTGCCCAGCACCTGGTCCATAAAACCTTGCTGGCGTGCCTGGCGTGGGTCGTGTTCAGCGTGCTGCTGTGGGGGCGCAACCGCCTCGGCTGGCGCGGGCACAAGGCCATCCGCTGGACCCTGGCCGGTTTCTGCCTGTTGATGCTGGCCTATTTCGGCAGCAAGCTGGTTCGCGAATACATCCTGCATATCTGACGAGCAGTGATCATGGACAACTTGCCCTTAGGGCCGATGCTCGCCGTAATTGCCCTGCTGATTTTGTGGGCGGCGCTGTTTACCGCCATAGAAGCTGCGCAACAACACCTGCTGGCCCTGCGCCCTGGCACACGCCAGGGTGACAAGGCAGCCGCACGCCTGAGCTTCCCGCGCCATAGCCTGATCCTGTGCAACAGCCTGTGCCGCGCCGCCGTGGTGATTCTTTGCACCCTGCTGGCAATCTATGCCTGGGCAGAGAACGGGCCCTGGCTAGGCTGGCTGATTTCCTGCGCAGCGCTGCTGGTGCTGGCCGACTACCTGCCCCGCGCCCTGGCCACCCGTCACCCCCAAGCAGTGCTGGGCTTTGGCAATACATTGCTGGGTGTGCCGCTGAAAATCCTCTACCCCCTGGCTTGGCTGCTCAATGGCATCAGCCTGCTGTTATTGCGCCCGTTTGCACGCAAATCCGGCGTGGTAAAAAACAGCGACGAGCCTCTGCCCGACCATGATGACGACCCAGAGCTCGACACCGACGCCGACCGCACTCCCGGCCTGCCCGGTATCCACGCCCTGGACAACATCACGGTCAATGACATCCTGGTGCCGCGCAGCGAAGTGGACGGCATCAACCTCGATGAGCCGATAGAGGACATCATCGAACAGTTGCGCACCTCGCCGCGCACACGCCTGCCGGTGTTCCACAACGACATCAACCAGGTGCAGGCCGTGCTCAATACCCGGCAGGTCCAACACCTGCTGCCCGACGCCAGCCTGACCAAAGAGGCCTTGCTCGCCGCCTGCCACGAGCCTTACTTCGTGCCGGAAAGCACGCCGTTGCAGCTGCAACTGCTGAACTTCCACAAACAACAGCGGCGCCTGGGCATGGTGGTGGACGAGTACGGTGAAGTGCTGGGCATCGTCACCCTGGAAGATATTCTGGAAGAGATCGTCGGCGAATTCGAAAGCGATCAGGCTGTGGATAACCCGCATATCGAAGCCCAGCCCGATGGTCGCTACATCATCGACGGCGCCGCCTCGATCCGCGAACTGAACAAAAGCCTGGGCTGGCACCTGCCCAGCGACGGCCCCAAGACCCTCAACGGCCTGGTGACCGAGGCGCTGGAGACCATCCCCGATTGCGCGGTGTGCCTGAAAGTCGGCCGCTATCGCCTGGAAATCCTCGAGACCGAGGACAACCGGGTGAGCAAGGTATTGATCTGGCATACCAGCCACGTGCCAGTCGCTGCATAAGCATCTGGACACACACATTCCCTTGTGGGAGCGGGCTTGCTCGCGAATGCGGTGTATCAGTAGCAGATGTTCTGACTGAACCACCGCATTCGCGAGCAAGCCCGCTCCCACACTTGATCTGCTGTGGGTTCCCAAACCCACAACCCCCTTCCTATAATCCCTGCGGCTTACCCAAGCCCCGCCCGACCGCGTGCTACCCGCACTCAGCGTGTCCTGGCACCGCCTTACCATGTCCGACCGGTGTTTGCTCCCATCCCGAGCCGCCCCACGCACAGCCCTGATCCATGGGTGTTCGACCAATAATAATCCGCGTCCAAACGCGCAATAACCGTCAGGGATAACGTCATGAGCACCACCTACCAAGAGGCCTCGAGCCCCGCCCCAGCCAACTCGACCGCCCGAGTCGCCACGGCGAGCATCGTCGGCACCGCCATTGAGTTCTACGATTTCTACATCTACGCCACGGCTGCCGCCCTGGTGATCGGCCCGGTGTTCTTCCCCCAGACCTCCGGCACCGCGCAGATGCTGGCGTCGTTTCTGACCTTCGGCATCGCCTTTATCGCTCGCCCGCTGGGGTCGGCGTTGTTCGGCCACTTCGGCGACCGCATCGGCCGTAAATCAACCCTGGTGGCTTCACTGCTGCTGATGGGGGTGTGCACCACCTTGATCGGCTTGCTGCCGGGCTACGACAGCATCGGCGCCTGGGCCCCGATTCTCTTGTGTGTTTTGCGCTTCGGCCAAGGCCTCGGCCTGGGTGGAGAATGGGGCGGCGCGGCCTTGCTGGCGACCGAGAATGCCCCCAAGGGCAAGCGCGCCTGGTTCGGCATGTTCCCGCAACTGGGCCCGTCGATAGGCTTCCTGGCGGCCAACGGTTTGTTCCTGATTTTGGCCATGAGCCTGAATGACGAGCAATTTCGCAGCTGGGGCTGGCGCATTCCGTTCATCCTCAGCGCCGCACTGGTGATGGTGGGCCTGTACGCACGCCTCAAGCTGCATGAGACGCCGGTGTTCGCCAATGCAGTGGCCAAGGAAAAACCCGTGAAAGTGCCGCTGGTGGAACTGTTCAGCCAGCATTGGCTGCCGGTACTGCTGGGCGCCGCGTCGATGGTGGTGTGCTATGCGCTGTTTTATATCACCACCGCGTTTTCGTTGAGCTACGGCGTTTCCACCTTGGGCTACAGCCGTGAAACCTTCCTCGGCCTGCTGTGCTTTGCGGTGTTGTTCATGGGGCTGGCAACGCCATTGGCCGCCTTGGCCAGTGATCGCTACGGGCGCAAGCCGGTGCTGATTGTCGGCGCGGTCCTGGCGATTCTGTCGGGCTTTACCATGGAGCCGCTGCTGACCCATGGCTCGACCTGGGCCGTGGCGCTGTTCCTGGCGTTGGAGCTGTTTTTGATGGGCGTGACCTTCGCACCGATGGGCGCCCTGCTGCCGGAATTGTTCCCGACGCGTGTGCGTTATACCGGTGCATCGGCGGCGTATAACCTGGGTGGGATCGTGGGGGCCTCGGCGGCGCCGTTCTTCGCGACCAAGCTGGTGGCGATGGGTGGTTTGAGTTATGTCGGCGGGTATGTGTCGGCGGCAGCGTTGCTGAGTTTGATTGCGGTGCTGTGCCTGAAAGAGACGCGGGATAACGACTTGAACAAGGTCGCCTGAAAGCCAAAAAATGTAGGAGCGAGCTTGCTCGCGAAAAAGGTACATCCGACACCGCAATGTGCCTGAAATACCTTCGCGAGCAAGCTCGCTCCTACAGGGGCCGTTTTAGAGTTCTACGACAACTGCTTGGGAAGCACGGGTCGCCTTGGCCCGAGCTGCTTCAATCGACTCATCCCGCGCCAGTGCCACGCCCATGCGGCGCTGGCCGTTCACTTCAGGTTTGCCAAACAGACGCAACGCCGTATCCGGCTCGCTCAGCGCGGCGCCGAGGTTGGCGAATGCGGTCTGGGTGGACTGCCCTTCCACCAGGATCACCGCCGACGCCGAAGGCCCGAACTGACGGATCAATGGGATCGGCAGGCCGAGGATGGCGCGCGCGTGCAAGGCAAACTGCGACAGGTCCTGGGAAATCAGGGTCACCAGGCCAGTGTCATGGGGGCGCGGCGACACTTCGCTGAACCACACCTGATCGCCCTTGATGAACAACTCCACGCCAAACAAGCCACGGCCACCCAAGGCTTCGGTCACGGCTTTGGCAACGCGCTCTGACTCTGCCAGGGCAATCGGGCTCATGGCCTGCGGCTGCCAGGACTCCTGATAGTCGCCCTTCTCCTGGCGATGACCCACCGGCGCGCAGAAAGTGGTACCGCCGATGTGGCGCACGGTCAGCAGGGTGATTTCGTAGTCGAAGTCGATAAAACCTTCAATGATCACCCGGCCCTTGCCGGCACGCCCGCCCTCTTGGGCGTAGTCCCAGGCTTTCTGCACATCGTCGGCGCTGCGCAACAAGCTCTGGCCTTTGCCCGACGAACTCATCACCGGCTTGACCACGCACGGGAAGCCCAGGTCCTGGACGGCCTTGCTGTAGTCTTCGAAGGTGTCGGCGAAGTGGTACGGCGAGGTCGGCAGGTCCAGCTCTTCAGCGGCCAGGCGACGGATGCCTTCACGGTTCATGGTCAGCGACGTGGCGCGGGCGGTGGGGATCACGGTGAAGCCTTCGGCCTCCAGTTCAACCAGGGTCGCGGTGGCGATGGCTTCGATTTCCGGCACGATAAAGTGCGGTTTCTCCGCCTCGATCACCGCACGCAATGCGGCCCCGTCAAGCATGTTGATCACATGGCTACGGTGCGCCACCTGCATGGCCGGCGCGTTGGCGTAGCGATCCACGGCAATCACTTCAACGCCCAGGCGTTGCAGTTCGATTACCACTTCCTTGCCCAGCTCACCGCAGCCACACAGCAAAACGCGGGTCGCGGTTGGCGACAATGGAGTTCCGATTCGGGTCATCTCAGGTCCTCAGGGGAGCGGATCATGGGGGAGAAAGGCCGGCATTTTACATGAACTGTAAAAATTGGCCTCAGTTGGCGACAGCCCGCCGGCGGATGCGCCAGGCCATGATCAGCCAGACCACGGTGACACCGGCGAACTTGGACACCAACGCCGTGCCCGCCACCGCCGGCGTCAGTGCGCCGATCAGGCCGAAAAAGATAAAGGTATCGAGGGGAATGCTCAGCGCCGAACTTATCCACAGGCGGTCGTGCAGCGGGCGCTTGGTGATGCTGAACACCAGCCAGTCGATGCACTCGGACACCGCAAACGCCGTGGCACTGGCCAGGGCGATGGACGGGTCGGAGGTGATATAGGACAGCACCAGCGCCGCCAGCATGGCGATGATTGCGCCATGGCCGAAGCGGGTTTGCACCATGTCGCGCAGGATAAATACCAGGCCACCCCAGGCAGACCAGATGACGTCCAGGTGCGGGGCGGTGGAGAAGGCGAAGTTGATCAGCACGACGCTGCTGATGTAGGCGATCAGGAAAAACATGGGGATGGACCTGTGGGTAATGCCGCACAGGGTACACAATTACAAGGATGTCGTCTGGCAGGGCCTCATCGCAGGCAAGCCAGCTCCCACATTTGAAGGTATTCACACATCAAGGGTGGGAGCTGGCTTGCCTGCGATGGCGGCCTGTCAGGCGCCAGATTTTCCAGGGGTCATCCACACCATCCCACTCGCCACCGCCCGCTCATGGCACAACCCCAGCACCACCCGGCGCTCGGCGTTGTCCATGCGGCTCCAGCGCGTGATTTCATCCACATTGCGCTGGCAGCCGGTGCAGATATCGTCATCATCCAGCGCGCAAATACTGACGCAGGGCGAGGCGACCGGTCGTTCAATTGTGCTCATTCCTGCTGCTCAGCCAGGTCACGGGCATAACGCTGCGAGTTATGCACATAGTGCGCGGCGCTGGCTTCGAGCATGCGCTTTTGCGCCTCGGTCAGCTCACGCACCACCTTGCCCGGCGAACCCATGACCAGCGAGCCATCGGGAATTTCCTTGCCTTCACCGATCAGCGAGTTGGCGCCAATGATGCAGTGCTTGCCGATCTTGGCGCCATTAAGGATCACTGCGTTGATGCCGATCAGGCTGTAGTCGTCGACGGTGCAGCCGTGCAGCATGGCGTTATGGCCGATGGTCACGCCGGTGCCAAGGGTCAGCGGGTAGCCCATGTCGGTGTGCATCACGCTGCCGTCCTGCACGTTGCTGTTCTTGCCGATCAGGATCAGCTCGTTATCGCCACGCAACACCGCGTTGAACCAGACGTTGGCACCCTCCTCCAGCTTGACCTTGCCCACCAGCGTGGCATTGGGCGCCACCCAGCTGTGGGGATGCGTCTCGACGCGGGCGTCGCCCAGGCGGTATTTCATGGTTTTTCCTCACGGCATGCCATTTGAACGATGGCTTATAGATTGATGAAGCTCTTGGGTGGCTGGTGCAGGCTGATCTTGGCATCGTCATAGAGCAGGTTGATCAGCTCGACGATCATGATCGCCGTCAGCCCCCAGATTTTGTATTCGCCGAACCTGTAGCTTGGTACGTACCAACTGCGGCCCTGGTAATCAATGCGGTGGGTATGTTCGCGTGGGTCCTGTCGGAAAAAGTCCAAAGGCACACTGAAAACGGCGGCAATCTCGGCGTCGTTCGCCAGGTATTCGACGTAATCGGGGATCACGCCCACATAGGGCGTTACGCGGATGCCATGCAGGGAAATCAGCGGGCTCAACGGGCCAATGACTTCAACCAGCCCCGGCGGCAGGCCGATTTCTTCTTCGGCTTCGCGCAAGGCGGTAAAGATCAGGTCCGGGTCTTCGGGGTCACGGCGCCCGCCGGGAAAGGCCACTTCGCCACCGTGGGTCGACAGCCCGCTGGCGCGCAGGGTCAGGATCAGCTCGGGTTCGTCACTGCGGGTAATCGGCACCAGCACCGCAGCCTCAGGGAAACGCCCGTCGGTTTCCAGGGTGTGGGGGGTGTGATTGCTTACCCGGCGAAGTAGCTCGTCCAGCATGAGTCATCTCGGTCTGTTGGCTACCTTGCATCATGCACCAAAGCGTGCACGCGCCCAACCCCAAAACCGCAGCGCTGTCGCGAAACGACAACTTGCAGGAACGCCCGGCACCAAGCCAAGATGTGCCCATTCTCCAGGAACCCCAGCATGAATTTCTGCAGCCAGTGCGGCAAACCGGTGACCCAACGTATTCCCGAAGGCGACGCGCGCCTGCGTTATGTATGCGATCACTGCTCGACCATTCATTACCAGAACCCCAATATCGTCGCCGGTACCGTGCCGGTGTGGGGCGACCAAGTGCTGCTGTGCCGCCGCGCCATCGAGCCACGCCTGGGTTACTGGACCCTGCCCGCCGGCTTTATGGAAAATGGCGAGACCGTCGAACAGGCCGCCATGCGTGAAACCCTGGAAGAAGCCTGCGCCCGGGTGCGCAACCTGAGCATCTATACCCTGATCAATGTGCCGCACATCAGCCAGGTGCATATCTTCTACCGCGCCGAACTGATCGACCTGGACTTCGCCGCTGGCCAGGAGAGCCTGGAAGTGAGGCTGTTCGACGAAGCCGATATCCCTTGGTCCGAGCTGGCTTTCCGCACGGTCGGGCGTACCTTAGAATGCTTCTTCGCTGACCGTCGCCAACAGGCGTACCCGGTACGCAGCGAGTCAGTGCCACCGCTGTCCAAGCCCGCCCAATAACAAGCCGGCCAATGTCGCCAAAGGGATACCGTTTCAATGCGTTGGTTGCTTGCTCTGATCTGCCTATCGTTCGCCACGCTGTCCCCGGCCTCCACGGTGCAAACCCTTGACGGTAAAACGGTCGAGAAAGTCCTGGTCCTCAAGTCCGCCCACCAACTGCAGCTGATCAACGACGGCAAGCCGTTCAAGACCTATCGCATTTCCCTGGGCAAGAACCCCAAGGGCCACAAGCTGATCGAAGGCGACCGCCGCACACCCGAAGGCCTCTACTGGCTCGACTGGCGCAAGACCAGCGACCGCTTCAACCTGGCCATGCACATTTCCTACCCGAACATCAGCGACGCCGCCCGCGCCCGCCGCGAAGGCGTAAAGCCGGGCAGCATGATCATGATCCACGGCACCCCCGACACCGAAGACTACCCGGAACAGTGGTTTCACACCCTGGACTGGACCGACGGCTGCATCGGCATGCGCAATGTGGATATGCGCGAAGTGTGGAACCTGGTCAAAGACGGCACCCTCATCGAGATTCGGCCGTAATCGCGTGCCGTTCGTAAAATAATTCGAAAATAATTCCTGCCCCAGGCAGCGCCTGCCGGTGAATACCAGTTCACCGCGCGGGACCCTGCACTTGTGCGCGCCACAAAGACCTCTCTAATACCACTTGATACCAGGCCCCATTAAAGCGCCCTGAAACCGGGATTCGCACCGTTTTGGTAGCATTGACATGGTATTTAAGTGGTATTAGTTTTCGGCCATTACCGGGCGACAACACTCCAATAACGCATCGGAAACCTGACAGATGAATCCCATCCTGGCCCTGCGCCCCGACGACAAGCAGTCCACGCCGCTGTACCTGCAACTGGCCCGCAGCCTTGAAGCAGCGATCCATGCCGGCCAGTGGAAATCCGAACAGGCCTTGCCTTCGGAACGCGCGCTCAGCGAGCAGTTGAGCATCTCGCGGGTCACCGCCCGTAAAGCGCTAGAAGTGTTGCTGGCTCAAGGCCTGATCCGACGCAGCCAAGGCTCCGGCACCTTCATCACGCCGCGCCTGGAACAACCTTTGTCGCGCCTGTCGGGGTTCAGCGAAATGCTGCGGCTCAAGGGTTTTGTGCCCACATCCCAGTGGCTGGAACGCGACATCACCCCGCCAACCCATGAAGAACTGATCCGCCTGGGCCTCTCGCCCACCGACAAAGTGGCGCGCCTCAAGCGCCTGCGCAAAGCCGATGACACGGTGATGGCGATTGAAATGACCGCCATGCCAGCCTCCGTGCTGCCCCATCCCCAGGCCATCGGCAATTCGTTGTACGAATACCTGGAAAGCATCGGCAAGCCCATCGTGCGCGCCTTGCAGCATATCCAGGCGATCAATGCCTCGGATGAGTTCGCCGCACTGGTCGGCATCGCCCCCGGCACCGCCATGCTGCTGATGACCCGCGTGGGCTACACCGCCGACAACACGCCAATTGAAATCACCGACACCTACTGCCGCAACGATTACTACGACTTTGTCGCAGAACTGCGCCGCCATGATTACTCCGCCGAATTGCGAACTTAGAGAACTGCCCATGACTGAAGACAATATCCTCACGCCCAGCGGCTGGATGCGCGGTCGCCTGGTGCATGAGCACGGCAAGGTGGTCGCCATTGACGGCACGCCGTGCGACCCGGTCGACAACGACCTGCCCTACCTGCTGCCGGGCTTTATCGACCTGCATGTGCATGGCGGTGGCGGCGCGGACATCATGGAAGGTGCGGGCGCCTTCGAGACTATCACCCGTACCCACGTACGTTTTGGCACCACCTCGCTGCTGGCCACCACCATGACGGCGCCGGTGGAAGAAATCTCCCGCGTGCTCGGTGAGCTCGGCACGTTCTGCGAACAGCGGCCAGCCGGCAGCGCCCGCGTACTCGGCGTGCACCTGGAAGGCCCCTACATCAATCCGGGAAAACTCGGCGCCCAACCCAACTTCGCCCACACCGCGTTGATGCAGGAAGTGGAAGCCTACCTGCGCCTGGCGCCGATCCGGGTGATCACCATCGCCCCGGAAATCGCCGGCCACGACGCTCTGATCCGCGCCCTCAGCGAACGCGGCGTGCGCATGCAGATCGGCCACACCCTGGGCAGCTATGAAGAAGGCGTTGCCGCCCTGGCCGCTGGCGCCACCAGCTTCACCCACTTGTACAACGCCATGAGCCCGCTGCATCACCGCGAACCCGGCATCGTCGGCGCCGCGCTGGCCCACGCCCAGTACGCCGAGCTGATCCCGGACTTGCTGCATGTGCACCCCGGCGCCATGCGCGTGGCATTGCGCTCGATCCCCTGCCTGTACTGCGTCACCGACTCCACCGCCGCCGCCGGTATGCCCGATGGCGAATACAAGCTGGGCAGCCACACCGTGACCAAATGCCTGGGCGGCGTGCGCCTGGCCGACGGCACCCTGGCCGGCAGCACCCTGACCATGGATCAGGCGCTGCGCAACCTGGTGAAAATCGGCCTGCCAATCAGTGAAGCCTCACAACGCCTGTCGCAATTTCCTGCGGACTACCTGGGCCTGGAAGAACGCGGCCGCCTGCAACCCGGCAGCTTTGCCGACTGCGTGCGCCTGGACCGCTCCCTGACACTCATCGACGTAATGGTCGAAGGAGACACCATTGACTTCAAAAATGCTTGAAGAGGCCCTGGCCTCCTGCGACGCCGTCGCGGCCCAACTGCAACGCCTGGACCCGATGCTGGAAGAAATCGCCGGGCGCCTGCGCCGCCAGCCGCCGCAAGTGGCGATGACCATCGCTCGCGGCAGCTCCGACCACGCCGCCAGTTACTTCGCTTACCTGGCCATGCAGCACGTGGGCATTCCGGTGGCGTCGCTGCCGATGTCGGTGGTGACCCTGTTGCAGGCGCCGATGAAAGTCAGCGGCCAGGTAGCGTTTGGTTTCTCCCAATCGGGGCAGAGCCCGGATCTGGTCAATAGCCTGCGCCTGTTACGCAAACGTGGCGCCTTGAGCATCTCGCTGGTCAACGCCGAAGACTCGCCACTGGAAGCCGCGTGCGAATTCCATGTGCCGCTGTGCGCCGGGCCGGAACTCAGCGTGGCCGCCACCAAAAGTTTTATCGCCACCCTCAGCGCCAGTGCGCAACTGATCGGCCACTGGAATCAGGAAGCCGACTTGCTGCAAGCCTGTCAGGCCTTGCCCGATGGCCTGCGTGACGCCGCCACACAGGATTGGCGCACGGCCATCGACGCCCTTAAAGGCAGCCAGCGCTTGATGGTGATTGGTCGTGGCGCCGGTTTCGCCATCGCCCAGGAAGCCGCGCTCAAGCTCAAGGAAACCTCGGCGATCCAGGCCGAAGCCTTCAGCAGCGCCGAAGTGCGCCACGGGCCGATGGCGCTGATCGACGAGAACTACCCCCTGCTGGTGTTCGCCCCACGCGGCGCCGAGCAGGCCGGCCTGCTGAGCCTGGCCGCCGATATGCGCCAACGCGGTGCCCGCGTGCTGCTGGCCGCACCGGACGATATCGCCGAACGCGACCTGACGCTGAGCCGCGCCGAACACCCGAGCCTGGACCCGATCCTGGCGATCCAGAGCTTCTACGTGATGGCCGCCGGCCTGGCGCAGGCACGGGGCATGGACCCGGACCAGCCGCGCCACCTGAGCAAAGTCACCCGCACGCACTAAAGCGGCGTTTTCCTGATGAGTACCGTGCCCATGCCCAACAACAATAATCCATTGACCCTTAGCGCCCCCTTGAGTGGGCCGGTGCTGGCCCTGAACCGCGTCCCCGACGAAGTGTTCGCCAGCGGCGCCATGGGCGACGGTATCGCTATCGACCCGCTGAACGACTGCCTGCAGGCGCCCTGTGACGGCGTGATCATCCATGTCGCCCGCACCGGGCATGCGCTGACCATCCGCGCCGACAACGGTGCCGAAGTGCTGATGCACGTGGGCATCGACACCGTGGAGCTCAATGGCGAAGGCTTTGCTTTGCTAGTGAAGGATGGCGCACGGGTGAGCGAGGGCCAGCCGTTGGTGCAGTTTGACCTGGACCGCATTGCGCGCCAGTGCAAAAGCCTGGTGAGCCTGATCATCCTGACCAACAGTGACCGCTTCGAGCTGCAACCCATCGCGAGCAAGACCGTGAAGCTCGGTGAATCACTGATGCGGATTGCCCTGCGCACATCCGCGCCGGTTCAAACCGCTGTGGATAACTCGGTCGCAGAAGTGAGCGCCACGGTACGCATCACCCACCGTGGCGGCTTGCATGCGCGTCCTGCCGCGCTGGTGCGCAAGACGGCGCAAGGTTTCAGCAGCCAATCGCAGCTGCACATCGGCGATAAGTCAGCGGCGTGTGACAGCCTGATCGGCCTGATGGGGCTGGGCATTGGCGAGGGCGACGAGGTGCGGGTGACCTGCCGTGGCACCGATTGCGAAGCCGCGTTGCAGGCACTGGTCGCCGCGTTGTCTGTGGTGGTGCACGAGGAACATCAGGCGCAGGTCGTGGCCACGCCCCGCCGCGTGAATACCGAAGCCAATGTACTCCAAGGCGTATGCGCGGCACCGGGCCTGGTGTGCGGGCCGTTGTTCCGCCTCACGGGCATCGAACTGCCGGAGGACGCCGGCGCTCACAACATCGACGAGCAACGGCAACAGCTGGATGCGGCCCTTGAGCAAGTGCGCGGCGAAATCCGCAGCACCCTGGACCTCGCTCGCCAGCGCAAGAACGTCGAGGAAGAAGAGATCTTCGCAGCCCACCTCGCCCTGCTGGAAGATCCCGCATTGCTCGACGCGGCCACCGCTGCCATCGCACAGGGCAGCGCCGCCACCCACGCCTGGCGCGATGCGATCCAGGCCCAATGCGCCGTGCTGTTGGCGTTGGGCAAGCCGCTGTTCGCCGAACGCGCCAACGACCTGCGCGACCTGCAACAACGAGTACTGCGTGCCTTGCTGGGTGAAGCCTGGCATTTCGAATTGCCGGCCGGTGCGATTGTCAGCGCCCATGAACTGACGCCCTCGGACTTGCTGCAACTGAGCACGCAACAGGCCGCTGGCATCTGCATGGCCGAAGGCGGCGCGACTTCCCATGTGGCCATTTTGGCGCGGGGCAAAGGCTTGCCCTGTGTGGTGGCGTTGGGCGATGAAGTGCTCGACGTTCCCCAAGGCCAACGGGTGGCGCTCGATGCCACTAATGGGCGCCTGGAACTGGCCCCCAGCGAAGCGCGCCATGCCGAAGTCCACCAGATTCGCGAAACACAAAAACTGCGTCGTAAAGAGCAGCAGGCCCAAGCCCAGCAAGCGGCGCTGACCCACGATGGCGTGACCATCGAAATCGCCGCCAATGTCGCCTCCAGCAGCGAGGCCCAACTGGCGTTTGCAAACGGCGCCGATGGCGTCGGCCTGCTGCGCACCGAATTCCTGTTTGTGGACCGTCGTACCGCGCCGGATGAGCAGGAACAGCGCCAGGCCTACCAGGCCGTGCTGGATGCCATGGGCGACAAGTCGGTGATCATCCGCACCATCGACGTGGGCGGCGACAAGCAACTCGACTACCTGCCTCTGCCCGTCGAAGCCAACCCGGTGCTGGGCCTGCGCGGCATTCGCATGGCTCAGGTGCGTCCCGAACTGCTCGACCAGCAACTGCGTGCCCTGCTGCAAGTCTCGCCGCTGGGGCGTTGCCGCATCCTGCTGCCGATGGTCAGCGAGGTGGATGAACTGCTGCACATCCGCCAGCGCCTGGATGAGTTGTGCGTGGAGCTGGCACTGACCCAGCGCCCGGAACTGGGCGTGATGATCGAAGTACCCGCCGCCGCGCTGATGGCCGAGAAACTGGCCGAACATGCGGACTTTTTGTCCATCGGCACCAATGACCTGTCCCAGTACACCCTGGCCATGGACCGCGACCACGCAGGCTTGGCCGCCCGCGTCGATGCGCTGCACCCGGCGCTGTTGCGACTGATCGCCCAAACCTGTGCCGGCGCAGCCAAGCATGGCCGTTGGGTTGGCGTGTGTGGCGCCTTGGCCTCCGACCCACTGGCCACGCCAGTACTGGTCGGCCTGGGGGTCAGTGAGCTGTCGGTAAGCCCGCCGCAGATCGGCGAAATCAAGGACCGCGTCCGCCACCTGGACGCGGCGCAATGCCGGCAACTGAGCCTTGAGCTGCTCGACCTGAGCAGCGCCAAGGCCGTTCGCCAAGCCTGTCAACACCACTGGCCGCTGAGCTGAAAACAACAAGAATAGGGAGACACGCCATGTACCAACACTTTATCGAAGGCCTGCAACGCCTGGGCCGCGCCCTGATGCTGCCGATTGCGATCCTGCCAATCGCCGGTTTGCTGCTGCGCCTGGGCGACACCGATTTGCTCAACATCGCGGTGATGCATGATGCCGGCCAGGCGATTTTCGCCAACCTGGCGCTGATCTTCGCCATCGGCATTGCCGTGGGCTTTGCCCGTGACAACAACGGCACTGCGGGCCTGGCCGGGGCGATTGGTTACCTGGTGATGGTCTCCACGCTCAAGGTGATGGACACCACCATCAACATGGGCATGCTCGCCGGTATCGCCAGTGGCCTGATGGCGGGCGGGCTGTATAACCGCTTCAAGGACATCAAGCTGCCGGAGTACCTGGCGTTCTTCGGTGGGCGACGGTTTGTGCCGATTGTCACCGGCTTCAGCGCGGTGGGCCTGGGCGTGATTTTCGGTCTGATCTGGCCGCCGATCCAGCATGGCATCAACAGCTTCGGCGTACTGTTGATGGAAAGCGGCAGCCTCGGTGCGTTCGTATTTGGCGTGTTCAACCGCCTGCTGATCGTCACCGGTTTGCATCACATCCTTAACAACATGGCGTGGTTCGTGTTCGGCAGCTTCACCGACCCGGTAACCGGCGCGGTGGTCACGGGCGACCTGACCCGCTACTTTGCCGGCGACCCCAAGGGCGGCCAGTTCATGACCGGCATGTTCCCGGTGATGCTGTTCGGCTTGCCGGCTGCCTGCCTGGCGATGTACCGCAATGCGTTGCCTGAGCGGCGCAAAGTGATGGGCGGGATCTTCCTGTCGATGGCGCTGACCTCGTTCCTGACCGGGGTGACCGAGCCGATTGAATTTGCCTTCATGTTCCTGGCGCCGTTCCTATACCTGATTCACGCATTGCTCACCGGCCTGTCGATGGCGGTCACCGACCTGCTGAATATCCACCTGGGCTTTACCTTCTCCGGTGGGTTTATCGACATGGTGCTGGGCTGGGGCAAGTCCACCAATGGCTGGCTGGTGGTGCCGGTGGGCCTGGCCTACGCGGTGATCTACTACAGCGTGTTCAGCTACTGCATCCGCCGCTTCAACCTCAAGACACCGGGCCGGGAAGATATCCAGGTGGTGCAGGCTGAAGCGATGAGTGATAACCAGCGTGCTACGGCTTATATCCAGGCGTTGGGTGGTGCTGAGAACTTGCTGAGTGTGGGCGCTTGCACCACGCGTCTGCGTCTGGACATGGTGGATCGCAACAAGGCGGTGGACGCAGAGTTGAAAGCGCTGGGCGCCATGGCCGTGGTGCGGCCGGGGAATGGTGGGAGCTTGCAGGTAGTGGTCGGGCCGATGGCCGATAGCATTGCTGATGAAATCCGCTTGGCAATGCCGGGGTTTGTTGCCGCAGCGCCTGTAGCGGTTGCGCCTGTGGATAAGCCGGTGGCGGTGAATGTACACGAGGCCGAAAAATGGCTGAATGCGCTGGGTGGCCGAGGGAATGTGCGCCAGCTGGAAGCGGTGGCGATGACCCGGTTGCGGGTGGAGTTGAGGGATGACTCGGTGGTGTCCGACGCTGGCCTCACCGCGCTCGGATGCCAAGGGGTGAGCCAACTGGATAGTGGTGTCTGGCACTTGTTGGTTGGTGATAAGGCGTCGGGACTCGGTGAGGCATTGGAGCGGTTGGTTACCCGCCCGATCAACGCCTGATCACCCTGTGGCGAGGGAGCTTGCTCCCGCTGGAGTGCGAAGCGCTACCAGGAATTTTGGGGCCGCTGCGCAGCCCAGCGGGAGCAAGCTCCCTCGCCACAGAGTGTGGTTTATTCAGTTGCTGATGGGTACTTCCTGTAGATCCAGTACTCGATCCACCATCAACTGAATGCCCTCTACCATCCGATGAATGCCCTGCACTGCATCACGCTGCGGGCCGTCGACGTCAAAAGCCAGATTACCCGCCAGTGCCTGTACGGATGCCAGGTCTTGGGAAGCATTGGCGAGCAGGGTTTCGATGTTCAGACTGGGTAGTACGGTGAAGATCTGGTCGGACGGTGAATCACCAGCTTGGCGGGACTCGGCTTGAGATGAGATAGAACTGAAGACATCGCAGACAGCAAAAACCCGGCCTAAGCCGGGTTCTTTGATAGCTATCTATACCTAGGCAGACGCCGCACGCTGTTCGGCTTCATAGTGGCGGGTCTGAAAAGGCATCAAGGTCTGAACCTTCAAACCCAGACCCTCACTTAATCCCCAGGACATTGCCAGTTCGTCACGACGACTGCGCAACGCAACAGCGCCTTGGGATTTCACGTATTGCCTTGAGGCTGAGAACAGTTCAAGCGCCTTCAACGCTTCCTTTACCCGACTATCGGTCGCACACGAAAAGCGTGTGAAGCGCTCCAGCAAATAGCCTGCGCGACGAAGCTCTACCTCACTGGAGTGCTCCTGCATGAACGCCCTCACCTCGCCCACAAGATTCGTATCCGAATACCACACAGCTTTCGCTGCACTGACCAAGGCAGCATCATCAGCCTGATTCAAGGGGCTTTTGACCAGTGTGTCCAAGGCGGACGAGAGGACCGGACCGTTAAAGGGCTTCGCCATCTGCAGTCTCCAGATAATCGTGCAAGATATTGGTCAGTATGGATCTGGGTGGCTCTTTGTTGCCAACATACATATCAATCGCCTGCAATGCCAGCTGACGGAGCTCAGCGGTCACTATGAAGCCAGCCCTGAGCAACACCATGATGTCATCTACATCCTGATCAGTGGCTCTGCCCAATTTGGAGATTGCAATGTCGATAGGCGCAGCTACATGAAGATGCGGCGCAGACTCAAGAGGAAACTCTTCCAGGGGAAGACTTCGCTCCCAGTAGTCTTCGTGGAGCGGACCAAAGCTAGTGTTGTATTGGAGGTCATAGTTCAACTCCATGACACGGCCAGACTGCTCATCGAAAACTGTTCTGGAAACTCTGCAAGCAATGTTCGTAGGCGCAGCGTGTCTTGAGTATTTGCGCAATAAATCTCCGCATCCACGTCCGTGGACACACGGTGGTGGGTATATAAATGAACAGCACAACCACCGAATACAATGACCTGGACCGCGCCCGGACTGGCGCCTTCGAGCGTCAATTCCATTTCAATGGCTCTGAACATTGAAATCAGAGCTTGCCCTAGCGCAGAGCTGGTATTGAGGCGAGGAACAACGAAATCTGGAATTTGCATATTGAATTTCAAACCGTACGCAAGATCATTGCTGGACGGGTCTTGAATTCAAGCCCCGATCACTGAGTTATCAGCGACCGATTGAGGCTAGGGAGACAGGTTCCGAGGGACAACCTGAAAGGCTTGTCGGAAAGTTCTGAGGCGCTTGCACCGACGCCATCGCAGGCAAGCCAGCTCCTACATGGGATTGATGTACGGTCTGACAACGGGGTCAAATGTGGGAGCTGGCTTGCCTGCGATTGGCACTTACAGCCAACAAAAAACCCGCTGACCAAACTGGCCCAGCGGGTTTCTTGTTTATGCAGCCAGCCGATCAAAAATCCGCCAACTGCCACACCTCATACGCCGGTGTCTCATACGGGTGGCTAAGTTTGAGAGCAGCCACAACAGCCACAATCAACTCATCCGCCACCACCAGCTCAACCTTCCATTCCTCAACCACTTCAACCTGGCCGACCTGCCCGATAAACGGCTGACTGCCGTCCAACGCGCGGAATTGGCCCTGGCCCAGCACTTGCCAGGCGCAGCTGTCGTAGTCGCCGATGCGCCCGCCGCCGGCTGCGAAGACGGCGGTTTTCACCGTCTCCACATGGCTGTCGGGCACGAAGAAGGCGAGCTTGTACACGACCTTAGTTCACCCACACACGGGCGTTGCGGAACATGCGCATCCAGGCGCCGTCTTCGTTCCACTCTTCCGGACGCCACGAG
This sequence comes from Pseudomonas sp. AM4(2022), assembly GCF_036346515.1. NCBI lineage: Bacteria > Pseudomonadati > Pseudomonadota > Gammaproteobacteria > Pseudomonadales > Pseudomonadaceae > Pseudomonas > Pseudomonas sp. AM4(2022). The sequence goes on along the minus strand of NZ_JAOTNW010000011.1, from coordinate 132,338 downwards.
TTCTGCACGGCGCGGAATACGCGCTCCGGGTGCGGCATCATGATGGTCACGCGGCCGTCGCGGCTGGTAAGGCCGGTAATCCCGCGCGGCGAGCCGTTCGGGTTGGCCGGGTAGCTTTCGGTGACCTTGCCGTGGTTATCGACAAAGCGCAGGGCAATGGTGCCGGACAGGTCGGCTTCAAGCAGCGCTTCTTCGCTGCTGAATTCGGCATGGCCTTCACCGTGGGCGATGGCGATTGGCATACGCGAACCGGCCATGCCTTGCAGGAAGATCGAGTTGGACTCCTGCACCTGCACCATGGCAACACGGGCTTCGAACTGCTCGGAACGGTTGCGCACAAAGTGCGGCCAGAACTCGCTGCCCGGGATCAGTTCGCTGAGGTTGGACATCATCTGGCAACCGTTGCACACACCCAGGGTGAAGCTGTCGTTGCGCTCGAAGAAGCCCTGGAACGCATCGCGGGCACGGCTGTTGAACAGGGCCGACTTGGCCCAGCCTTCACCGGCACCCAGCACGTCGCCGTAGGAGAAACCACCGCAGGCCACCAGGCCCTTGAACTCGTTGAGGTCAACGCGACCGGCGAGGATGTCGCTCATGTGCACGTCGATCGCATTGAAGCCGGCGCGGTCGAACGCGGCCGCCATTTCCACCTGACCGTTGACGCCCTGCTCACGCAGTACGGCAACCTGTGGACGAATGCCCTTCTTGATGTAAGGCGCGGCGATGTCCTGGTTGACGTCGAAGCTGAGCATGGTGCTCAGGCCCGGGTTGTCTTCTTCCAGGATCACGTCGAATTCCTGCTCGGCGCAGTCGGCGTTATCACGCAGGCGCTGGATCTGGTAGCTGGTCTCGGCCCACTGGCGTTGCAGCAGACGGCGTTGACCGGTAAAGACCGTGTCGCCATTGAACGAGATATTGACTTCGCCGTTGTTGATCGGCTGGCCAATCACCGCCACGCACTCGGCCAGGCCAGCGGCGCTGAACTGCGCGAGCACGTCTGGGGTAGCGTCCTGGCGCACCTGGATCACCGCACCCAACTCTTCGTTGAACAGGATGCCGTTGATTTCGGCAGCATCCTCGGCAACGCTGTCCAGCACGATGTTCAGGCCGCAGTGACCGGCGAAGGCCATTTCGACAACGCTGGTCAGCAAACCACCGTCGGAACGGTCGTGGTACGCCAGCAGGTGGCCGTCGGCATTCAGGCCCTGGATCACGGCGAAGAAGGCTTTGAGGTCTTCGGCGTCATCGACGTCCGGGGCCTGCTTGCCGAGCTTGCCATGGGTTTGCGCCAGGATCGAGGCGCCCATGCGGTTCTGGCCACGGCCCAGGTCGATCAGGATCAGGTCGGTGGTGCCCTTGTCCATGCGCAGTTGCGGGGTCAGGGTCTGGCGGATGTCGGTGACTGGCGCAAAGCCGGTGACGATCAACGACAGCGGCGACGTGACGCTCTTGTCGGTGCCGTCTTCGTTCCAACGGGTGGCCATGGACATGGAGTCCTTGCCCACCGGAATGGTGATACCCAGCTCCGGGCACAGCTCCATACCGACGGCTTTGACCGTGTCGTACAGGCGTGCATCTTCACCCGGGTGACCGGCAGCGGACATCCAGTTGGCCGACAGTTTGATGTCGGACAGCTTGCCGATACGCGAGGCCGCAATGTTGGTGAGGGTTTCACCAATGGCCATGCGGCCCGACGCCGGAGCGTCCAGCAGGGCCAGCGGCGTACGCTCGCCCATGGCCATGGCTTCACCGGTGTACACGTCAAAGCTGGTGGCGGTGACAGCAACGTCAGCCACCGGCACTTGCCATGGACCGACCATTTGGTCACGGGCAACCAAGCCTGTGATGGTGCGGTCGCCGATAGTGATCAAAAAGCTTTTGCTCGCCACGGCCGGGTGGTGCAGCACGCGTTCGATGCTGTTGGCCAGGTCCAGCGTGCTTGGGTCGAAGTCATCGCCCAGCTCGGCTTCACGGTTGGCCGAACGGTGCATGCGCGGGGCCTTGCCCAGCAGCACTTCCAACGGCATGTCCACGGGGCTGTTACCGAAGTGGCTGTCGGTGACTGTCAGTTGCGGCTCGGCAGTGGCTTCGCCGACCACGGCAAACGGGCAACGCTCGCGTTCGCAGATGGCCTGGAAGCGCGCGAAGTCTTCAGGGCCAACGGCCAGTACGTAGCGTTCCTGGGATTCGTTACTCCAGATTTCGTGCGGGGCCATGCCCGGCTCGTCGTTTGGAATGTTGCGCAGCTCGAAGCGGCCACCACGCTCGCCATCGTTGACCAGTTCCGGGAAGGCGTTGGACAAACCGCCGGCACCGACGTCGTGGATGAAGCTGATCGGGTTCTTGTCACCCAACTGCCAGCAACGGTCGATGACTTCCTGGCAGCGGCGCTCCATCTCAGGGTTTTCGCGCTGTACAGAAGCAAAGTCCAGGTCGGCCGAGCTGGTGCCGGTGGCCATGGAAGAGGCCGCGCCGCCGCCCAGGCCGATCAGCATCGCCGGGCCGCCGAGCACGATCAGCTTGGAGCCAACCAGAATCTCGCCTTTCTTGACGTGTTCTTCACGGATGTTGCCCATGCCGCCAGCCAACATGATCGGCTTGTGGTAGCCGCGCACTTCATCGCCACGCGGGGTGGTGATGGACTGCTCGAAGGTCCGGAAGTAACCGGTGAGCGCCGGGCGCCCGAATTCGTTGTTGAACGCGGCGCCGCCCAGCGGGCCTTCGATCATGATGTCCAGCGCGGTGACGATGCGCTCAGGTTTGCCGTACGGCACTTCCCACGGCTGTTCAAAGCCTGGGATCTGCAGGTTGGACACGGTGAAACCGGTGAGGCCCGCCTTGGGCTTGGCACCACGGCCGGTGGCGCCTTCGTCACGGATTTCGCCGCCAGACCCGGTGGCTGCGCCCGGGAACGGGGCAATCGCGGTCGGGTGGTTGTGGGTTTCAACCTTCATCAGGATGTGCACCGGCTCCTGCACCGCGCCGTACTGGCGGGTTTCAGGGTCGGGGAAGAAACGGCCGGCGACGGAGCCGACGATCACCGAGGCGTTGTCCTTATAAGCCGACAGAACGCCTTCGCTGTGCATCACGTAGGTGTTCTTGATCATGCCGAACAGGCTTTTCTCTTGGCTTTGGCCGTCGATGTCCCAACTGGCGTTGAAGATCTTGTGACGGCAATGCTCGGAGTTGGCCTGGGCGAACATCATCAGTTCGATGTCGTGGGGGTTGCGCTTCAAGCCGTTGAAGGCGTTGACCAGGTAGTCGATTTCGTCCTCGGCCAGGGCCAGGCCCAGCTCGGTGTTGGCCTTCTCGAGGGCGGCGCGGCCACCGCCCAGCACGTCAATGGCGGTGAGCGGCTTGGGTTCGGCATGGCTGAACAGGCCGGCAGCCTGTTCCAGCTGGCTGACGATGATCTGGGTCATGCGGTCGTGCAGGCTGCTGGCGATCAGCTCGGCCTCGGCGTCGCTGAACTGCCCGGCGACGTAGAAGGCAATCCCACGTTCCAGGCGCTGGATTTTATCCAGGCCGCAGTTGCGGGCGATGTCGCTGGCCTTGCTCGACCAGGGCGAGATGGTGCCGAACCGTGGCAGTACCAGGAACAAGCGGCCAGTCGGCTCTTGAACGGGAACGCTTGGGCCGTACTTCAGAAGGCGTGCCAGCACTTGCTGTTCGTCGGCGGTCAAGACGCCGGTAACGTCGGCGAAGTGAGCAAATTCAGCGTACAGGCCTGTAACAGCTGGAACCTTCTGGCTCAGTTGCTCAAGGAGTTTGCTGTGGCGAAAGGCAGAAAGGGCAGGAGCGCCGCGCAGGATCAACATCTTCGGGACAGCCTCGGGAAGGGGTGTGCTTTGAGGCCGTGCATTCTAGCGTAAACCTTCGCCAACGGCACCCGAAACGCTACCGGTGGCCGCCGCCGAACGTCAGTTGGCACGCTTTGCCTGCGATCACAGCACTCTCCAGGGCACTGGGCGCAGTTATTTTAACCGTCACAAACGGTCGCCAAGCCCCGTTTCTGCGGGCTGCAGCACAGTTTTACGCTGGCTAGCAGACAAGTGCGCCGCTGTCGAGATATGGCGCCGTGAGCCGTTTGCGTATACTGCGCAGATGTTCTTCCCAACTGTTTCGCGCCTGCGATGCGCCAAATGGCTCATCGCCACCCTGCTCTTCCTGATGCTCAGTGCCTGTGTTGATAAACCCAGCACACTGGAGCGAATCAAGGAGGATGGCGTATTGCGGGTGGTCACTCGCAACAGTCCCGCTACGTATTTCCAGGATCGCAACGGTGAAACCGGCTTCGAATACGAACTGGTCAAGCGCTTTGCCGACGACCTGGGGGTGAAGCTGGAAATCGAGACGGCCGACAACCTCGACGACCTGTTCAGCCGGCTGGGCAAACCCAATGGCCCGGTACTCGCCGCCGCCGGCCTGGTGAGCAGCGACCAGCGCCAGCAGCAGGTGCGCTTCTCCCACCCGTACCTTGAAGTCACCCCGCAGATCATCTACCGCAACGGCCAATCGCGCCCCACCAACGCCGCCGACCTGGTGGGCAAGAAGATCATGGTGCTCAAGGGCAGCACCCACGCCGAGCAACTGGCGGCGCTGAAAAAACAGAACCCGGCGATTGAATACGAAGAATCCGACGCCGTTGAGGTGGTGGACTTGCTGCGCATGGTCGACGAAGGGCAAATCGACCTGACCCTGGTGGACTCCAACGAAGTGGCCATGAACCAGGTGTACTTCCCCAACGTGCGCGTGGCCTTCGACCTCGGTAATGCCAGCAACCAGAGCTGGGCGGTGGCGGCAGGTGAAGACAACAGCCTGCTCAACGAGATCAACAGTTACCTGGACAAGGTCGAGAAGAATGGCACCTTGCAACGCCTGAAGGACCGCTACTACGGGCACGTCGATGTACTCGGCTATGTCGGCGCCTACACCTTTGCCCAGCACCTGCAGCAACGCTTGCCTAAGTACGAGAAGCACTTTCGCGCCTATGCCAAGGCCGAGAAAGTCGATTGGCGGTTATTGGCAGCCATTGGTTATCAGGAATCGCTGTGGCAACCCACGGTCACGTCCAAGACCGGTGTGCGCGGCCTGATGATGCTGACCCAGAACACCGCGCAAGCCATGGGCGTGTCCAACCGCCTGGACCCCAAGCAGAGCATCATGGGCGGCGCCAAGTACCTGGCCCGGATCAAGGATGAGCTGGACGACAAGATCGCCGAGCCCGACCGCACCTGGTTCGCCCTCGCTGCCTATAACGTGGGCACCGGCCACCTGGACGACGCACGCATCCTGGCGAAGAAAGAAGGCCTGAACCCGAACAAGTGGCTGGACGTGAAGAAGATGCTGCCACGCCTGTCGCAGAAGCAGTGGTACAGCAAGACCCGCTACGGCTATGCCCGCGGCGGAGAGCCGGTGCATTTTGTGGCGAACATCCGGCGTTACTACGACATCCTCACCTGGGTGACCCAGCCGCAGCTGGAGGGTAACCAGGTGGTGGAAGGCAATCTGCATGTGCCGGGCGTGGACAAGACCAAGCCGCCACAAGACACCCCACAGTTATAAAAACACCACATACCTCATGTGGGAGCGGGCTTGCTCGCGAAGGCGGTGGATCAGTCAATACATGTGCTGACTGACACACCGCTTTCGCGAGCAAGCCCGCTCCCACATTTGGATCTTTACTTGGCTTAGAGGCTGGTGAGCAGATGGACCACCCCACCCGTCAACACCATCACTGCCGGTATACCCGCTGCCTTCAACGCCGACTCATCCAAACGCCCCGCCTCCTTCAATTGCACGCGCACCCGCGTGAGTGCCACGCGCTGCTGTGACGTGACGTTCCCCTCCCCGCCCAATGCACTCACCACATCGGCCGACAACAGGCTCGGGGTCGTCGGCGCGACCGTCTCCGCCACCAAATCAGGCGTCAGGGCTTTCCAGAGCGCCCGCTGCAATTTCTCGAACATGCTCAGTGCTCCACGACAGGTGAGGTTTCAACGGTGGCCGCGTGGTACAGGCGCAGGGCCTCGCGCACTTGGTCGGCTTCTTCCAGGCCCAGCACCTGGCGGGCAATGATCTGGCAGTCGTGCAGGTCCAGATCGCGCACGGTGGCCTTGATGGTGGGGATCAGCGGCACGCTGACCGACAGCTCATCCACGCCCAGGCCGATCAATACCGGCACCGCCAGGGTTTCGGACGCCAGCGCACCACATACGCCTACCCACTTGCCGTGGGCATGGGCCGCCTTGACGGTGATGTCGATCAGGCGCAGGACGGCCGGGTGAAAACTGTCGGCCTGGCTGGCCAGGCGCGGGTGGTCGCGGTCCATGGCCAGGGTGTATTGGGTGAGGTCGTTGGTGCCGATGGAGAAGAAATCCACATGGGGCGCAAACACATCCGCCATCAACGCCGCGCTCGGCACTTCGATCATGATGCCCAGTTTGGGTAGTTCGCTCAGGCCAAGCGCCTGCGCTTCCTCTTCGAGCATTTTGCGCGCCAGATGCAGTTCCGACAGCAGGCTGACCATCGGCAACATGATATGCAGCCGCGCCAAGCCTGCACTGGCAAGAATCGCACGCAACTGTTCACGCAACAGTTCGGGGCGTTCCAGGCACAGGCGGATCCCGCGTAGGCCAAGGAATGGGTTGGTCTCGCTTTCCATCGGCACATAGGCCAAGGGTTTATCGCCGCCCACATCCAGAGTACGCACCACCAGATTGCGCTCAGTGCCGAGGGCGCGGGCGATGGCGCTGTAGGTGTCGGCCTGCTCCTCTGCGCTCGGCGCACGGTTGCGCTCCAGGTAGAGGAACTCCGAACGCAGCAGGCCCACGCCTTCACCGCCCAGAGTCAGTGACTGTTGCACTTCCTGCAATGAGGCGACGTTAGCTGTGACCTCGACGTGGTGACCATCGCGGGTGACCGCCGCCTGTGAGGCCTGTGCCACTTCACGCTGCAGCCGCAGCTTTTGCTGTTGTCGAACCGCCTGCAGTTGCTCGATTTCAGCCAGGTTCGGCTCCAGCTGCAGCTCGCCTTTGTCGGCATTGAGCAGTACCCGTTTGCCGTTGGCCAAGGCCAATACTTGGCTGGGTACACCGCAAAGGGATGGCAGGCCGAGGGCCCGGGCGAGGATGGCCACGTGGCTGGTAGCACCACCGGCGACCGTGACGAAGCCCAGCACTTTGCTGGTATCCAGGCCGGCGGTTTGTGAGGGGGTCAGTTGTTCAGCGACCAGGATGGCGCACTCCGGCAGCTCCATGGACCGCTCTGGAACTCCCAGGATCAACTTGAGCACGCGCTGGCCGACGTCGGCCAAATCCGCCGCACGCTCAGCCAGCAACGTTTTACCCAAGCCCTCGAAGAGTCTGGCGGTCGCCACCGTGGCCGTGTTCCAGGCAAAGGCGGCGCTCTTGCCTTCGGCCAGCAGGCTATGGGCTTGTTCAAGCAGGGTCGGGTCTTCAAGCAGTTCCTGGTGGGCGCGGAAGATCTCGGCCTGGGCGCTGCCGGCCGCCTTGGCCTGCAACGCTTGCAGCGCCTCGTTTGCCGCCCGCAGGCCACGGGCCAATGCGGTACGTTCGAAGGTTTCTCCCGCACCGGCTTCGGGAATTTCGAGCGTCGGTTCAGCCACTTGGACCACCTGGCCGAACGCCGAGCCCGGCGACGCACAGACGCCTCGCAACACGGACGCCGAAGACGCAGGCGTGGCGGGCTTGTTGATTGTCTCGACCGCTACCGGCAGCGTCTCGCCACAGCCGTCGAGCAACAACGCCACCAGCGCGTGGATCGCCGCCTCGGCATCTTCCCCCGCCGCGCTCACTTGCACGCTGTCGCCCTGGGAGGTTTGCAGCGCCATGATCGCCACAAGCGACTTGGCATTCGCGCTCAGGGTTTGCTTGTGCAGGAAAATGCTGGAACTGAACCCCTTCGCCGCCTGGGCAAACACCGCCGCAGGGCGGGCGTGCAGGCCGCTGGCATTGGGCAGTGTCACTGGCTTGGAAAACAGCGCATTGCCCTCCTCCTCGTCCACCTCTGTGGGCATCTGCCCCGGTGAAACCTGCAACAGTGGCTGGCCGGACTCGACCAGCGCCTGATCGGCCACCATCGGCACAAACGGCTCGCCGCTCACAATGAGCATCAAGGTCAGCAGGCTGCGTGCATTGAGCGCCACATAGTCGGCATCGAACTCGATCAGCGGCTGCCCGGCCTCCACCCGCTGGCCCTCCTTGACCAACCGGGTGAAGCCCTGGCCCGCCAGGTTCACGGTGTCCAGGCCAATATGCAGCAGCACCTGCACACCGCTATCGGCGGTGACGCTGACGGCGTGGCCGCTGTCCTGAATGTTGCTGATCACCCCGGCCAACGGCGCGCAGAGGGTCTGCGAGGTGGGGTCGATGCACAGGCCATCGCCAATCACGCGGCCGGAAAATACCGGGTCGGGGACCTGATCCAGCGCCAGCAAAACCCCGGACAAGGGTGCCAGCAGTTCCAGGGGTTGAGATGTGGTCATGACTTCACCTGTTTGTGTTGTTCTTTAAAAATCATTGAGTCGTTGCAAGGTTAGGGATGACGAAGATCAAAGGTGGGAGCGGGCTTGCTGTGGCGAGGGAGCTTGCTCCCGCTCGACTGCGCAGCAGTCGCAGGCGTTTGGGGGCGCTTCGCACCCCAGCGCAAGCAAGCTTGCTCGCCACAGTAAGCCCGCACACACGAGCCCGGATTACTTCCACCAATATTCGACCTGCACACCGACGTTCGACCCATGCCGCGCCGTGCCATAGGCGCCGGTGTCGGACAACGCCGAGCCCGCCGCCAGCTCATTGGCCGCACGCTTGGCCGCTTTGTTCCAGGACGCATAGGTGTAATACAACCGTACTTCCGGCCGCGCCCAGAACTCAGGGCCTTTGGGCGACCAGGTCGGGGCGAAGGTAAATTTGCTCAATTTGCGCGTACCGCCGGTGGCCTCGACCTGATCGTGCCCCAGCTCAGTGACCAGTTTGAATTGCTCGCTGAGCGCATACGCCGGGCGCACACCCAGGGACATCCAGTTCTGATCCTGACGCCCAGGGCGTACATCTTTCTGGTACACCGCCTCGACTTGCCCACCGAAACGCGGTGTCACCTGCCAATCAAAGAACTCCACGGCGCGGTAACTTTTGCTGCTTTTGTCCAACGTGGTATTGCCGGTGTAACCCAGGCCGGTGCCGGGGCCTTCGCCGTACTGCAGCGCAAACTTGTTCTTGCCGCCGAGGAAGGCCGCTTGTACATGCTGCGCCGTCAGCGCCCAGCCGCTGTTGGTGTCACGCCCACCGGCCTTGGCGATGTAGCTCAAGCCAAGTTCCAGTTCGCCACCGGGGTTGGTCTTGAAACCTGCGACGTTGAAGTCGTGACGGGTGGCGTATTCCTTCTGGTACAGGTTGTCCTTGCGCGACAGGGCGTAGCTGTATTTCAAACCGCCAATCAGCACGTCCTCGATCCCACCACCGGTGGCGCTCTGGTTCCAGTAGTAGAAGTCGGAAATATGGATGTCGTTACGTTTGTAGTAACGCCGCCCGGCCCACAGCGAACCGCCATTGAGACTGGGCAGGTTGGACCATTGCGCATACATCTGTGGCATGCGCGCCGAGCCATTGTTTTCGCCCTGGAACTTCAGGGCGCGGTCGTACTTGTTGTAGAGGGAAGCCATGGCATCGACGCTGAGCACCGAACCGTCGTCGAAGGTCAGCAAATCCTGACGCAGTTCCAGCTCGGCGTACTGCTCGCATTCGTTACCCAGGCGGTATTTGGTTTGTGCACCCGGCAGTTGGAAACATTGCTGCTTGCCGCTGCCCGTTGACGTGCCCACACCGCTGCGCAAATACCCGGCAAATTCCAGGGCCTGCGCGCCAAAAGACACCGTGAGGCACGACGCTATAAGGCCCAGCTTTATTGTTGTTTTCATGAAGCGCTCCTTTTATTTTTATTGTTTTTTCTTACTGTCTTGCGTGACGCGATCACCTGTAGGAGCGAGCCTGCTCGCGAAGAACTTGCAGCCTCCACGCAACACCTGGAGGGGCGCGTTATCGTTGACGATCTTCGCGAGCAAGCTCGCTCCTACAGGGGCATTTCAACCCGTCAGGTGCAGCACGAAGGATTCATAGGGGCGTAGCACCACCGTGCTCGTGCGCAGCGGGCAATCGGGGTAGTTGCTGATCAGCAGGCGTTGCTCGTTTGCAGCGTTGATCACGCCTTCGGGCAGTTGGATTTCACAAGGCGTGCCGTAGAAGTTGTTGAGCACCAGCAGGCGCTCGCCATGGCCTTCGCGCAGGTACGCCCAGACCTGGCGATGGTCTTGCAGCAGTTGCCGGTAAACACCCTCCTGGATCAGCGGTTCGCGGCGTCGCAGGGCAATCAAGGCGCGGTAGTGATGCAGCACCGAGTCCGGGTCCTCCAACTGGCTTTCGACGTTGATATGTGCGGCGTTAGCCGGGATGCCAATCCATGGCTCGCCACGGCTGAAACCGGCATTGGCCTGGCTGTTCCATTGCATCGGCGTACGGCCGTTGTCGCGGGACTTCTGCATGATCGCCGCCATGCTCGACGCCTCCGACTCTCCCGCATCGCGCTTGAGCCGGAAGATATTCAGCGTCTCCACGTCGCGGTATTGCGAGATTGTGTCGAAGCCCGGATTGGTCATGCCCAACTCTTCGCCCTGGTACACATATGGCGTGCCCTGGAGAAAGTGCAGCGCCGTGGCGAGCATCTTGGCCGAGATCACGCGGTGTTCACCGTCGTCACCAAAACGCGAGACCACCCGTGGCTGGTCGTGGTTACACCAGAACAGCGCGTTCCAACCGCCACCAGCCTGCATACCCATTTGCCAGTCAGAGAAAATCTGCTTGAGTTGCAGGAAATCGAAGTCGGCTTTCACCCACTTTTGCAGGTTGGGGTAATCGACTTTGAGGTGATGAAAGTTGAAGGTCATCGACAGCTCTTTCGACTCCGGCCGCGAATAGCGGATGCAGTGCTCCAGGCTGGTGGACGACATCTCGCCAACGTTGATCAGGTCATGGCCTTCGAAGACTTCGCGGTGCATTTGCTGAAGGTATTGGTGCACGTTCGGGCCGTCGGTGTAGAAGCGGCGGCCGTCGCTGTTGTCCTCGGGGAAGTCGGCGGGCTTGGAGATCAGGTTGATCACATCCAGGCGGAACCCACCCACGCCTTTGTCGCGCCAGAAGCGCATCATCTTGAACACTTCGGCGCGCACCTGGGGGTTGTCCCAATTGAGGTCGGCCTGTGTATGGTCGAACAGATGCAGGTAGTACTGGCCAGTCTGCGCTTCGTACTCCCAGGCCGAACCGCCGAACTTGGATTCCCAGTTGTTCGGCTGGTCGCGCCAGATGTAGAAGTCACGATAGGGATTGTCGAGGCTGCTGCGCGCCTGCTGGAACCATTCGTGCTCGATGGAGGTGTGGTTGACCACGATGTCGAGCATCAGCTTGATACCACGCTTGGCGGCTTCGCTGATCAGCAGGTCGCAATCTGCCATGGTGCCGTAGCTGGGGTCGATGGCGTAGTAGTCGCTGATGTCGTAGCCGTTGTCGCGCTGGGGCGAGCGCAGGAACGGCGTGACCCACAGGCAATCCACGCCCAGCCACTTGAGGTAGTCGAGTTTGTCCACGATGCCCAGCAGGTCACCGGTGGCGTTACCCGCGTGGCTGTGGAAGCTTTTGGGGTAGATCTGGTAGATCACCGAGTGTTGCCAGGTTTGCATGGTGGGTTCCTTCAGTTAATTTTGGACTGACCTTCAGGGCCTCTTCGCGAGCAAGCCCGCTCCCACATTTGAAATGCATTCCAACCTGTGGGAGCGGGCTTGCTCGCGAAGGCGGTCGATCAGGCGACCCGATACCCAGGCCGAACGATCTTCATGCTCAACATGCACGTCAGCGCAAACGGCACGACCATCGCCACGACCATGCCAATCACGAACATCGGAATGGCGCTCGGCACGATCGAGATAAACCCGGGCAGCCCACCGACGCCGATGGCCGAGGCCTGCACCTTGTTCAACGACAGGAAAATGCTGCCCAGCGCCGAGCCCAGCAGCGCGGCATAGAACGGGAATTTGAAACGCAGGTTCACCCCGAACATCGCCGGCTCAGTGATGCCGAAGTAAGCGGAAATGGCCGAGGTCGAGGCCATGCTTTTGTCCCGCGCATTGCGGGTCATGTAGAACACCCCGAGGGCGGCGCTGCCTTGGGCCAGGTTGGACATGACGATCATCGGCCAGATAAAGGTGCCGCCCTGGGTGGAGATAAGCTGCAGGTCGACCGCCAGGAACATGTGGTGCATGCCGGTGATCACCAGCGGTGCATAGAGCAGGCCGAAAATCGCGCCGCCAATCATCGGGGCGATCTCGAACAGGGTCACCAGGCCTTCGGTGATCAGGATGCCAAGGTGACGGGTCACCGGGCCGATGATCGCCAGGGCCAGCACGCCAGTGACGACGATGGTGGTGATCGGCACCACCAGCAGTTGAATGGCATTCGGCACCCGCGCCCGCAGCCATTTCTCGATCACGCTCATGACAAAGGCGGCCATCAGGATCGGCAGGATCTGCCCCTGGTAACCCACCTTCTCGATCTGGAACCAGCCGAAGATATCGAAGTACGGCAGACTCTGGCCGTCGAGGCCGGCGACCGCCTTGCCGTAGTTCCAGGCGTTGAGCAGGTCCGGGTGTACCAGCATCAGGCCCAGCACGATGCCAAGGATTTCACTGCCGCCGAACCGCTTGGCCGCCGACCAGCCCACCAGTGCCGGCAGGAACACGAAGGAGGTGTTGGCCATCAGGTTGATCAGGCTCCACAGACCATCCAGGTTCGGGTAGGCCTCCAGCAGCGTCTTGCCTTCGATGAACATGCCCTTGGCGCCCATCAGGTTGTTCACACCCATCAACAGGCCAGCAATGATCAGCGCGGGCAGGATCGGCATGAACACATCGGAGAACACCCGCACCAGACGCTGCATGGCGTTGGTCTTGTCGGCGCCCTTCTTCTTGACGTCGGCAATGGTGGCGGCGGCAAGGCCGGTCTGTTCGCGCAGGGCGGCGTAGACCCTTTCCACTTCGCCGGGGCCGATGACCACCTGGAACAGGCCGCCGGTAAAGAACGAGCCCTTGACCAGATCGACCTGGTTCAGCGCACTGCTGTTGACCAGGTTCGGGTCTTTGAGCGCCAGGCGCAGGCGGGTTACGCAATGGGCGGCTTGCTCAAGATTGTCGCTGCCCCCGAGGTGCTCGAGAATCTCGCGGGCGATAGTCGAATAGTCGTGGCTCATGATCGTTTTCCACTGTGATTGTTTTTATGGGTGGCAGTCATTGGCAGCGCGCCGAGGGGAAAAGTACTCGTCTGTACGAGTTAAATCAACAACTCGTCTGTACGAGTTACACTTTTGTTTATTATTGCGAACTGCCCGTCAGATTTTTCCCCGGGCTGCACGGGTGCCCAATGGACAAACCCCACCTCTGCCACTAAGGTTCCTGCCTTGAATGCAAGCCAGGCACAGAGCCATCCCATGAGCAAATACAACCAGATCTATACGGATCTGCTTGCCAGCATCACCACTGAACGCCTGCAACGCGGTACGCGCCTTCCCTCCGAAACCGAACTGATGGACGCCTACCAGGCCAGCCGTGGCACCGTGCGGCGCGCCATCGAGCAGTTGCAGGAACGTGGCTTTGCGCAAAAGATCCACGGCAAGGGCACCTTTGTGTTGTCGCCCAACCCGATCGAGTTCCAACTGGGCGGCATCGTCAGCTTCCACGAGACCCACGCCGACCTGGGCGATGACGTACGCACCGAAGTGGTCGAATTCACTCAGCTCCCGCTGGAGGGCTCACTGCTGCAACACATCGAGGCCGAACCCGGCACGCTGATCACCCGCGTCAAACGGGTGCGGCGCATCGGCGGCAAACGGGTGATCCTCGACATCAACCACTTCGTCGCTGACCTGATCCCCGGCCTGGATCGAGAGATCGCCGAACAGTCGATCTACGCGTTTATCGAACAGACGTTGCAGCTGCAAATCAGCTATGCGCAGCGCACCATCGAAGCCCTGCCGCGCAGCAAAGACGACCAGGCGCACCTGGACCTTGATGGGCAAAGCCATGTGATCGTGGTGAGTAACCAGACGTTTTTGCAGGACGGGAGGCAGTTCGAGTACACCGAGTCGCGGCATACGCTGGATAAGTTTTACTTTTCGGATATTGCGCGACGCTGAGCTGGACACAACGATGAATATTCCACACAAATGGCGTGAACAATTCCCCTGTGCGCTCATTGAACAACAGGCCATTGGCGAATCGCGCGCCGACGTCTTTCGTCTGCGCCAGGACGACGGTACAGATCTGTTCCTGAAGTCCGAGCCCCTCGAGGAACTGGGTGAGCTTGCAGACGAAATCGATCGACTGCGGTGGCTGCGGCAAATGAATCTGCCTGCGCCTGCTGTGGTGGATGAAGTCACAGAAAGCCATCGCCATTGGTTGCTGATGACCACCCTACCGGGACGGGACTTGGCCAGCGCCCACGAGCTTTGCGCCGAGCAAATCATCAACATCCTGGCAACAGCGCTACGCACCCTGCACCAGCTACCCGTCACCCTCTGCCCCTTCGATCACGCCCTTGAGCGGCGCATCGCACGTGCACAGGAGCACGTCAGCGCCGGCCTGGTGGACGAGACGGACTTCGACGACGAACGACTAGGCCAAAGCGCTGAGGATGTATTTGCTGAACTGGTGGCGACTCAGCCAAGCACTCATGATCTGGTAGTGACCCACGGCGACGCCTGCCTGCCGAACTTCATGGCGGCAGACGGTCACTTCAGCGGTTTTATCGACTGTGGACGCCTGGGGGTCAGTGACCGTTATCAAGACCTTGCCCTGGCTGCGCGAAGTATTGAACGCAACCTGGGGCAGGCATGGGTGAAACCCTTTTTTGAGGTTTATGGTGTTGAGCCCGATGAGCAGCGTATGAAGTTCTATTGTCTGCTGGATGAGTTTTTCTGATTCAGCCTACAGCCTGAAATACAAAACCCCGGCACCAGGCCGGGGTTTTGTTATTCAGCGTTCACCTGCCAGTGCAGGCTCACTCCCACTCAATCGTCGCCGGCGGCTTGCTCGACACGTCATAAGTCACGCGCGAAATACCTTCGATCTCATTGATGATCCGCCCGCTGACGGTTTCCAGCAGTTCGTAAGGCAGGTGAGCCCAACGTGCGGTCATGAAGTCGATGGTCTCTACGGCACGCAGGGCCACGACCCACGCGTAACGGCGGCCATCGCCGACCACGCCTACCGATTTCACCGGCTGGAACACCACGAACGCCTGGCTGACCTTGTGGTACCAGTCGGCCTTGCGCAGTTCTTCAATGAAGATGTGGTCGGCGCGACGCAGCAGGTCGGCGTATTCCTTCTTCACTTCACCGAGGATCCGCACGCCCAGGCCCGGGCCTGGGAATGGGTGACGGTAGACCATGTCGTACGGCAGGCCCAGTTCCAGGCCCAGACGGCGGACTTCGTCCTTGAACAGCTCGCGCAGCGGTTCTACCAGCTTGAGGTTCATTTCCTCAGGCAAGCCACCCACGTTGTGGTGGGACTTGATCACGTGGGCCTTGCCGCTTTTCGCGCCGGCCGACTCGATCACGTCGGGGTAGATGGTGCCCTGGGCGAGGTATTTGATGTTGTCCAGTTTGTTGGACTGGGCATCGAAGACGTCGATGAAGGTGCGGCCGATGATCTTGCGCTTCTTCTCCGGGTCGGACTCGCCGGCCAGGTTGTTGAGGAACTGTTCCTCAGCATTGGCGCGGATCACCTTGACGCCCATGTTCTCGGCGAACATGGCCATCACTTGCTCGCCTTCGTGCAGGCGCAGCAGGCCGTTGTCGACGAATACGCAAGTCAGCTGGTCGCCGATAGCCTTGTGCAGCAAGGCAGCCACAACCGAGGAGTCAACGCCGCCGGACAGACCGAGCAGCACGTTGTCGGTGCCGACCTGGGCGCGCACCTGGGCGATGGCGTCTTCAGCTATTTTCGACGGGGTCCACAGGGCCTCACACTCGCAGATGTCGAGGATGAAACGCGACAGGATGCGCCCGCCTTGCTTGGTGTGGGTCACTTCCGGGTGGAACTGCACGCCGTAGTAGCGGCGCTCGTCGCTGAACATGCCGGCGATCGGGCAGCTTGGGGTGCTGGCCAGGATGTGGAAGTCTTCTGGCATCTTGGTGACCTTGTCACCGTGGCTCATCCAGACGTCGAGGCCGAACAGGCCGTCGGCGTCGATGTGGTCTTCGATGCCGTCCAGCAGGCGGCTCTTGCCAACCACGTCGACACGGGCATAACCGAATTCACGCAGTTCGGAGCCTTCAACCTTGCCGCCCAGTTGCTCGGCCATGGTCTGCATGCCGTAGCAGATGCCGAACACCGGCACGCCCAGGTCGAATACCGCTTGTGGGCAACGCGGGCTGTTGGCTTCGTGCACGGACTCGGGGCCACCGGCGAGGATGACGCCTTTAGGGGCGAATTCGCGGATCGCTGCGTCGTCCATGTCGAACGGGTGCAGTTCGCAGTACACGCCGATTTCACGCACGCGGCGGGCGATCAGTTGGGTGTACTGGGAACCGAAATCGAGGATCAGGATGCGATGGGCGTGAATGTCGAGGGCCATGAAGTCAGTCTCGTCTAATGAATCAGAAACAACTCGGGGCTGAAAGAACAGCCCCGGTTACTTAACGTTTTGCTGGAAGGCTCAACCTACACGGTAGTTTGGCGCTTCCTTGGTGATCTGCACGTCGTGGACATGGGATTCAGCCATGCCGGCGCCGGTGATCCGTACGAACTCTGGCTTGGTGCGCATTTCTTCGATGTCGGCGCTGCCGGTGTAGCCCATCGAGGAACGCAGGCCGCCCATCAGTTGATGGATGATCGCGCTCAGGGTGCCTTTGTACGGCACACGGCCTTCGATACCTTCCGGTACGAGCTTCTCGGCGCCTGCCGAGGAGTCCTGGAAGTAACGATCGGAAGAACCTTGCGCCTGGGACATGGCGCCCAGCGAACCCATGCCACGGTAAGCCTTGTACGAACGGCCCTGGAACAGTTCGATCTCGCCTGGCGCTTCTTCGGTACCGGCGAACATCGAGCCCATCATCACGCAGGAGGCACCGGCTACGATGGCCTTGGACAGGTCACCAGAGAAACGGATGCCACCGTCGGCGATCAACGGTACGCCAGTGCCTTCAAGGGCAGCGGCGACGTTGGCGATGGCGCTGATCTGCGGCACGCCCACACCGGCGACGATACGCGTGGTGCAGATGGAGCCTGGGCCGATACCGACCTTGACCGCATCGGCGCCAGCTTCGGCCAGGGCCTTGGCGGCAGCGCCGGTGGCGATGTTGCCGCCGATCACCTGCACGTCAGGGAAGTTCTGCTTGACCCAACGCACGCGGTCGATCACGCCTTTGGAGTGGCCGTGGGCGGTGTCGACCACCACCACGTCAACACCGGCAGCGACCAGCGCCGAAACGCGATCACCAGTGTCTTTACCGGTGCCGACTGCCGCGCCCACACGCAGACGACCTTGGTCATCCTTGCTGGCCAGCGGGTAAGCCTTGGCTTTTTCGATGTCGTTGACGGTCATCATGCCTTTGAGGGCAAATTTGTCGTCGACGATCAGCACGCGCTCGATGCGGTGCTTGTGCAGCAGCTCGCGCACATCGTTCTTGTCGGCGCCTTCCTTGACGGTGACGAGGCGCTCTTTAGGCGTCATCACTTCGCGGACGGTGACTTCAAGGCGGTTCTCGAAACGCACGTCACGGGAAGTGACGATGCCGACCAGGTCGCCATCGTGCAGCACCGGGACGCCGGAGATGTTGTGCATACGAGTGAGTTCGAACAGGTCACGCACGGTGGCGTCGGCTTCGATGGTGATCGGATCTTTCACCACACCGGCTTCGTAACGCTTGACCTTGCGCACTTCGGCAGCTTGCTGCTCGATGGTCATGTTCTTGTGGATGATGCCGATGCCGCCTTCCTGAGCCATGGCAATGGCCAGACGGGCTTCGGTGACGGTGTCCATGGCAGCGGAAACCAGGGGAATATTCAGCTCGATGCCACGGGTTAGGCGGGTCTTGAGACTGACTTCGTTAGGAAGCACCTCGGAATAACCGGGCACTAGGAGAATGTCGTCGAATGTCAGAGCTTCTTGGCTGATACGCAGCATCGCGGGGGCTCCCGAGCGGGAAAATGGAAGCGCGCCATTATATACATGCACCCTGCCGGGCTCAATGTAAAACTCTGACAAACTTGGTAATACTGATAGATGGATTAAAGCTCGACTTTGACCCAGCTCATTTTCTGGTCCAACCAATCGGCAAATTCGTCGATAAAGCTCTGCTTGAACCCCGCCTCCGCCCAGTTGTTGAAGATGAACCCCAGGTTGGAAAACCCGCATTCCTGCAGGAACAGAAAGCCGTTAATGTCATCTTCATGCCCACACAGCGGGCAGGTGAAGTTGTCGGTGTGACCAGGCATCCAGTCTTCCAGGCTTTCGAACAGCGCCTCGCCAACTTCCTTCAGGCACTCCGGGCAGCCGGCTTCTTCAAGGAACCCCTTGGCCGGCGTGTAGATGCAACGCTTGTAGATGATTTCCAGGCCATTGACCGGCTCGTTGAACGGCAGCGCTTCAGGGTGCAGCACCACCGCGCGGGCACCATCGGCCAGGGCGTAGGCCATGCGGTTGCCGGTACGCCCGCAAGTGGTGAGCTCTTCCTTGATGATGTTCTTGCGCACCAGCCAGCGCACAATCGCCCGGGCACGGGGTTCGTGGACGGGCAAGGTGGAGATTTTCGGGACAAGGATGCTTTGGGAATTCATGGGAGTCCTGCGGTGTGCCGTCTGACGCCTTCGCGAGCAAGCCCGCTCCCACATTCGACCGCGATCCTGCTGGATTAAATGCGGTCAACTGTGGGAGCGGGCTTGCTCGCGAAGAGGCCCTGAAGGCTGGCAGCTTAATCCCTGAAAAAATCAGGTCAAGTACTCACATACCGCCCGATCAACGCAATACCACTGGCCAATACCAACCAGGTCACCAACCGCACAAACGCCTCACGGGACAGCCGCATCGTCAGCCTGCGCCCACACCACAGCCCCAAGGCCATCGCCGGCAACAGGCAAACCGCCAACATCAATAACGGCAAATCTGCATACACCCCGGCAATCAGGAACAGACTCAAGCGCACGACCGTACTGCAACTGATCAGCGCGCTTTGCGTGGCCCGCGCCGCGTCCTTGGGCAAACGGCTGTTCAGGTAAATCGCATATAAAAAGCCGCCACTGCCGAATAGCGCCCCAAACAGCCCCCCAACAGTGCCCATGGGAATCGACCAGCCCGCTGCCAGCTGAGTCGGCCGTGCCTTCACCGCCAGGCTGTAAATCGCGTAGGCGCTGATAAACAGACCCATCAACAGCAGCAACAGGTCCGAATGCAGGTTGAGCAAAAACACCACGCCCAGGGTGCAGCCGATGGCCATGCAGGGCAGCAACCGCAACAGTTCTGGCTTGTTCACATCGCGCCGCGTTTGCAGCAGGCCGCCAAACGCCGCGACAAAGTCCAGAAGCACCAGCAACGGGATGATCTTCGACAGCGGCATGAATAGAATCAGGACCGGCCCCGCCACCAGCGCCGTGCCGAACCCGGCAATGCCAAACACCACATAGGCCAGCACCACACCCAGGCCGATCACCAGCCAATCCACAGCCCCGAACGACCACTGACTCATCAACTCAACCAGGCTCATGGGTTATTCCTTGTTGGACATGGCCTTCACTTTAGCCATTGTCGACTGTTGCGACTAATATCTTCAAAGCTAGCCACTCATCTCAAAAAGGCATGACTCGTGATCTCCACGCGGCAACTGCGTTACTTCGTCGAAATCGCCGAGCGCGGCAGCTTCAGTGCCGCGGCCGAACGCCTGTTTGTGGCGCAGTCGGCCTTGAGCCGGCAGATCAAGGAACTGGAAAATCAACTGCAAACCCCATTGTTCGAACGCACCGCACGCCAACCGCGGCTCACAGCGGCCGGTGAAGCGTTCTACCCACGGGCGCGCAATTTGTTGAGTGAGTTGCTCAAGGCCAGCGAAGTGGCGACCCTAGTAGGCAATGGCCAGCTTGGCACGCTGCGCCTGAGTCACTCGAGCACAGTGCCGATGAGCGGCGCGTTATTGCACGGCATCAGCACCTGGCTAGAGCGCTGCCCTGAAGTATCGGTGGATATCGCCAAGCTCTCCTCCGAAGCCCAGTTGGAGGACATCGCCGAGGGTCGCCTGGACGTCGGCCTGCTGCGCTTGCCCGTACTGCGCCAGCGCGACGGCGTGCGTGTGCTGCCGTTGTACACGGAGCCGTTGATGCTTGCGGTGCCGCCGAATCATCCGTTGGCACGCAGCCACGCGCCTGTGGAGTTGGCGCAGCTAAAGGACCAAGCGTTTATCTCGATCCCCCATCCCCAACGCGGCGGGCTGAGTTATCTGTCGGCCGAATTGTGCATGCGTGCAGGATTTTTCCCCAAGGCGGCGCGGGTGATGTCGCGCAAGACCACGCAGTTACAATTGATCCAGGCCGGTTTCGGTATTGCCTTGTTACCAAAATCCATGCAGGACATCGCCCCGCCCGACGTGCACTTTCTGCCCCTGGCCGACCCAGACTGCCACAGCACCGTAGCCCTGGCCTGTGCGCAAGCGCCAAACGCGCTGGTGGAGCAATTCTGTCAAACCCTGCACGAATGCCTATAAACTGCCGCCCATGATTAAAGATCCTTTTGCCCGCTTGGGCCTGGACCGCGAAGTCCTGACTGTCAGCCAGCTCAACGGCCGCGCGCGGGTGTTGCTGGAAGACGTGTTCACCAATATCTGGGTAGAAGGCGAGATCTCCAACCTCGCCCGCCCGGCTTCCGGCCATGTGTATTTCACCCTCAAGGACAGCGGGGCCCAGGTGCGTTGCGCGCTGTTTCGCAACAACGCTGCACGCGTGCGCCAGGCGTTGAAGGACGGCCTGGCGGTCAAAGTGCGTGGCAAGGTCTCGCTGTTCGAGGGGCGTGGCGACTATCAACTGATCCTCGACACCGTGGAACCTGCCGGCGATGGCGCGCTGCGCCTGGCCTTCGATGCCTTGAAGGAAAAGCTCAGCGCCGAAGGCCTGTTCAGCGCCGAGCGCAAGGTGCCGCTGCCCGCGCACCCACGGCGTATCGGCATCATCAGTTCGCCGACCGGCGCGGTAATTCGCGACATCATCAGTGTGTTCCGCCGCCGGGCGCCGAACATTGAACTGACACTGATCCCGACCGCTGTCCAGGGCCGCGAGGCGATCCCGCAGATCGTGCGGGCGCTTAAACTCGCCGATGCCCGCGGCTTCGACGCGCTGATCCTGGCCCGTGGCGGCGGCTCACTGGAAGATCTCTGGTGCTTCAATGAAGAAGCCGTGGCCCGAGCGGTGGACGCCTGCGTCACGCCCATCGTCAGCGCCGTCGGCCATGAAACCGATGTGTCGATCAGCGACTTCGTGGCAGACGTGCGCGCTCCGACGCCCTCCGCCGCCGCGGAGCTGCTGGCACCGGACGCCAGCCATCTGGTGCGCCAGGTAGACAACCTGCATCGGCGCCTGGTGATGCTGATGCGCAACCGCCTGAGCCACAGCCGCCTGCGCCTGGAAGGCATGGCCCGGCGCCTGCGTCACCCGGGCGAGCGTTTGCGCCAGCAGGCCCAGCGCCTGGATGACCTGGACATGCGTATGCGCCGCGCCTTCGAGCGCAGCCTCAATACCCGTCGCGAGCGCTTGATTCGCCTGGAGACCCGCCTCGCCGGCCAGCATCCAGGCCGCCAATTGGCGCTGCTGCGCCAGCGCCTGGACAGCCTCGCCGAACGCCTGCCCCGAGCCATGCGCGAAGGTCTCAAGGCACGACGCCTGCAACTGCAAAGCCAGGTGCAGACGTTGCAGGTGGTCAGCCCGCTGGCGACCCTGGGCCGTGGCTACAGCATCCTGCTGGACGAACGCGGCCAGGCGATTCGCAATGCTGCACAAACCCATACCGGCCAGCGCCTGACCGCGCGCCTGGGTGAAGGTCAACTGCAAGTGCGGGTGGAAGACAATCACCTGACCCCCGTCACCCTTTCGCTACTGGATTGATTGATGCCACGTCTACTGAGTTTGTTGCTGCTGTGCCTGTCCATGAATACCTACGCGGACAGCTATATCACCCGCACCTTGAACAAACCGGTGCCCGGTGGTGTGGCCGTGGTCGAACTGGGACCGGCCGCCACGGCGCCCAAAGCCACTTACCAAGGCAAACCGGTGCTGGTGGTCAAAGAACAGGACAACTGGCTAGCCATCGTCGGTATCCCGTTGACGGTCAAGCCCGGAAACGAGCGCATCAGCAGCGGCGGGCGCAATTTGCCGTTTATCGTCGGTTACAAGAAGTACCCGGAACAGCGCATCACGCTGAAAAATAAAAGCCAGGTCAACCCTGACCCGGCCCAGCTCAAGCGCATCGAAGGCGAGTTGGCAGTACAGCTCAAGGCTTACCGCAGTTTCAGCCCCACCCTGCCGAGCAACCTGGTGCTGGACAAACCGGTGAACGGCCCGTTGTCGAGCAAGTTCGGGGTGCGGCGCTTCTTCAACGGTGAAGAGCGCAACCCGCATTCGGGCCTCGACTTCGCCGTGCCGGCCGGTACGCCGATCAAGACGCCCGCGAACGGCAAGGTGATTCTGGTTGGCAATTACTTCTTCAATGGCAACACGGTGTTCGTCGATCATGGCCAAGGCTTTATCAGCATGTTCTGCCATATGTCGAAGATTGACGTGAAGGTGGGCCAGCAACTGAAGCGCGGCGCAGTAGTGGGCAAGGTCGGCTCGACGGGCCGTGCGACCGGGCCGCATATGCATTGGAATATCAGCCTGAACGATGCACGTGTAGATCCGGCGATCTTTATCGGCGCTTTTCAGCCCTGAGCGCTGTCCAATGCCCTGCCCCCGGACATATCGCTACATTTGCAACCGGAACCAACCCACCGCTGCCCCTCACTTAATTGGCGACTTACAAGGACCGTAACGACAACATTTCGATTAAGTGATGAGGTTGTTTCTATGTTTGCGCCAGCCAGCTCTACAGTCCAACGCCCTTTGGATCAACATCACACCTTTGCCCCACCCGCCGAAACGCCTCCCCCCCAAGAAAAAAGCCAGACCGCCCCCCGCGCAGCGCCTTCGACGTACGCCCCAGACGATCTGCCTTTACCCGATTCGCCAAGTACGCCACCTGCCACTGTTCTCCCTTCACGCACTGTCAGCCTCATAGAACAACACAACGAAGCCACCCATTCGATACAGGAGCTCTACAAAGAGCAACCGAACTTCAAGACCTTCCTGCGGCAACAACTGGCCACACTGTTTCCTGACCAACCCCATCTCAATGCCGCAGACCTCACCTTCAAGCGTTGGCGCAAGCAAGACGATGGCAGTATAAAAACGCTGTCCGTAGAACCCCTTCTCGACGAACTGAATAAAGAAATCCAGGAACAGCTGCGTAATCCTGGGAAAAAAGCAGGCGAAGATAACAACGTACACGTGGGCTTGTTCACGCAAGGCAGCGCCGGTGTGCCGCCTACCCTGATCAACTCAGCACACTCATTGCACACGATTGCCCAGCGCATCATCCAATACGCGACAGCGCAGCAGACGTTCTGGACCACACCTCGTCAAAGCCCGCAAAACCCGCAGGTGCGAACCACGCCACAGAACGAGCTACTGGCCCTGCACAAGCGACAGCTGGCAACACTGGCCGCAGCTCGCGCCAACGATGGCACCTTGAGCCCGGCAAGCAAGCAACTGATCGACACAGCGCTGCAATACCCCACCTTGGCCGAGCGAGAAAATACCTTTGCTGACGGTGCCCGCCCTGGGGTGTACCCACTCACCGTGGATGACGGTACTGAACGTGGGGCGCTGTTGGCGGGTACCTTCCTCATCACCCAGACCGACGGTTCCTTCGCGACTGAGCCCACATGGCCTAAAGGTCGGTCCTTGTCGCTCGGTGACAGCCATGGTCCGGTGGTTCTGTACACCCCCGGCGAAGGGTTCGAGGAGTTCGCCACGCCCGCCCAAGCCCGCGCGGCATTGGCCAAGCGCCTTGATCAAGGTGGGGTAAACGCCGAACTGTTGCTGCAAACGCTGCCGCTGGCGCTGCAAAACCGAGCAGAGCAGCCTTCGGGAGATGACCTGACACTGCGCATTGAGCCTTTGACCGCAGATGTTCTGGCAGAGGGCATTCCGTGGATGCTCAAGCGCCAGCAAGAAGAAATCAACAAGCAGCTCACCGAGACACTGACGGCCGCTACGCCAGGCAACCCACTGACAGACCCGACGTCAACCCAAGCCATTGATGACGCCGCCGACTGGTCGTACCAACTTGATAGCAGCAATGCACTCTTGGCCTACCACGCCAAGCTGATCGAAAAACAACAACCCGAGTGGTTGAAAAACCTGACCCCGGCTCAAGAAGCCATCTTTCTGAACCTGGAACGGTCGGAGAAAAAAAGCACTGACGCGTTACTTCCAAGGCTTCAAAAAATCCCTTCCCTGTCAGACTTCTCCCGCGACAGGATGAACGAGGCGATCAAGAAGCTGTATCCGACTGCGCAGATTGATGCCGATAAATTAAAGGTGCAGATAGACGAAACCACGATCCAGGACAACTCGACCGACTTCTTGATTGCCGACCTGGCCATGTCAATATTGGGTAAAAACATCACTACCTCGTCAGAACAAAAACATCTTTCACTGACTGATCTGGCACTGAAAAACCCCACCGGTTTTCTTCCAAGAAGTGTCAAGAAAACGACCACCCTCACACTGACCCTGCCGCTCGTTGACATAAAGGGCAATCCGATTACCGATAGCAATGGCAAGCCGATCATACTCAATGATGAACAGCTTAAAGCCTTGATCAACACGGCGGATGTGGGAGGCCAATACGACAAGCTGCTTAAAAAAGAACTGACACCTGATGCCCCTTCGGATCTGCGCGAGGCATGGAAATCCAACCTGAGTGATGCCATGGAGAAAGATGCGTTTCTAGCGCAGCTCAGCCCTACGGCCTATAAAGAGCAGGCCGCCGAAGACAAGAGCAGCAAACGCGCAGCGCAATGGGTTACGGCAATCCTGGACCACCCCAACCCCGCCAACCGCCCCAAGGTCGATGGTCAAAGCATTATCGCCAATGCCCTGCTCGACTATGGACAACCGATTCATGGGGTTCTGGTGATTGGCAACAAGGTCGATTCATCATTGGTGCTGTACACGCCCAAAGCGCCCGACGGCATCGCGTTTCGCGAAGTAGCGGACCAGAAAGCAATGGACGCCTTGCTGAAAAAAGACGAGTGGAAAGCCTACATCGCGGACAGAAAATCACCGGTCAATAAAGATGATGTGGCTAAACGCAACGAGGCGATCAGGGATATCCCCAACAATCCGTTCACCGTCCTGTCGCCCGACAAAGTCTTGGATATAGCCGTCAAAGAGATAAAGGTCGCGTTCGGCGGCTCGGTACTCAAACCCATAGAGGGTAATGTTCAGGATCATCTCTATCAGCAAAACGTTCAGATGATAGTAGACAAGGCAGACCATCAATCAGTCAGCAGTGCACAAGTGGCCCAGCAATCGTTCATCAATAAAGCTACGTTTGGCGTCGAAGTGGGCATGCTATTTCTGGATTTTTTGCCAGGTGTCGGCAAGGCCACAAGAACCGGGACTCATCTCAGTAAAGCCGCGTTAGTTGCTTTGCGCACCAACAGGAAACTTTTGCCCAAGCTCATAAGCAAACCCGGCCTGGCGCAGACGATCCATGTTGACTTCGCACTGGCTACAGCAGGTATCAAGGGTGTGCGTGCCGCGCCACTACGCCCCGTCTTCAGATCATCGACAACGACGAGCGCGCCTGTGCCACGTCAAGGGCCCAGCACGTCGACAGGGACGCCCAGCGCCCCATCGTCAGCAAGCGCCTCCACCAGCAGCGGCGTAACCACCGCCGCCACGCGCCCCTCGACCAACGCTGCCATTCCAAACCGCGACCTGAGCGCCTACACCGTGCCCAATGAGGTCATCAGCGGCCGCCCCCTACGGCCCGACGGCACTTACAACGTGGGAGATAACTGGTACGTGCGCTTTACCGACAGTACCGGTGCGAACGGTGTTTACCAGATCGACTCGGCATTCCACGCTCGCAGTGGACAGGTCAATATCATTAATCCCAATGCCCCAGCGACAGCATCCAGAAGCAGCAGGACAGTGGCCTCCCTGCAATCGGCAGGCAACGGGGAATGGCGTATCAATCAACTGCCTGGCGGCAGGCGCGGTAGAGAACGCAAGCAAATGCATGAATGGCCGGTGAATTACACCGATTACTTGCTCTCGGGAGGACTTGATATAACCGCAGCAGGCGTTAACAGGCGCTTTGCGACACGCTGGTTCAGAGAAGGAGCGAATGAAAGCTATGTCAATCAAGCCTTAGCGCCTACACCTCGTCCGAACATGCCTGCTATAACGCCAAACGCATCACCGGGCGAACTGGCACGTGAGCTGCTACGCACCTCAAACGGCATTGTATTTGGAGAGCAACACAATCAGATTGCTACCAACGTCATGCTGATAAAGAACATGCAGGCCTATGCAGATGAAGGCGTCACAACCCTTTATCTGGAAGGTGCTGAATGGAATGGCTTCACAGGTTACACAGCCGATGAAATTTCACGCATACCCCCGCAGCCCCGCAATCGTATTTATAAACCCGAAGTCCCTACGCGCGAGAATGTGCTGGCCGCCGCACAGCAACACGGCATCAAAATCGTAGGTATCGAACATGAACATCTGACGATGCACTCAACTCGCCCCTATGACGATGACGTTGCTAACCTTCGGCATACCACTGATCGATTGCGAGAGCTCAACTACTTCGCCAGCAAGGTTATTCAGCAGACCCCGCCAGGGGAAAAGTGGATTGCGGTGGTGGGTAGAAGACATATGAACACCACCCAGGGCGTGCCCGGCATCGCTGAACAGACCGGGGCCATCAGCGTGGGTGTATACGATGCAACGCCCGGCGCCAGCAGTGTCGCCGTCAAGCATACCGGCCCGCGTCCGGCGCCTGAAGAACGGTTCGCCGCCAATGCAACGGTGGGAGACTACCAAGTCCACCAGAACGTTGACCCTTACCTTAAAACGCCTTGATCGACCTGATGACGGCGCGCGGGCGGTAGCAGCGCACCCCGCCGAACACGCCTGCCTGGCGTTAGCACCTCACCCTCAAGCGAGGGGACTTCGAAGCAGGTTGTTGAGCACCTCTTACAATTTCGCCAGGAACCATCCGACATCCAACACTCACCTATCTCATAACTTACACGGAGCGTAATGAGCATGACCTGACCAGTGGAAATTCGAAACCTGTGAGACTCACTCCATGTTCTCTCTTACCCAAGCTTTGGCAGCCCGACACCAACAACAAACCCTGAGCACTTCTGCAGCCACCACCTCCTCCTCTCCTCCCACGCCTTCCAGCACCACACAAGAGCTCCCTCCCGCACCAACAACCTACGCTCCCGACACGCCTCCCGTCCCCACCTCTTCCGGCATAACCAGCGCCCAACTGCGTTACCCCGAGCTGGAGAAACACTTCAAACCCAGCAAGCAGTTAGCCTACACCGTTGAACACGGCCTCTTGACGGAGGACATGCAACGCCTGCACAACCAACAGCCGAGCTTCAAAACCTTCATACAGGCGCAACTTGAACAAGCATTCCCCGCCGTCAGGCCGCTGAATGCCGAGACAATGAGCGTCAATCGTTACCGCACTGACGGCAATCAGGAATCACTGGCGTCGTCCGAGCCTCTGATGACCGCCCTGGCCAGGATGGTTCAAGACATCCTGGCTAATCCCAATAAGCTGATGCGCCCTGAGCGCAACATAAACGTCGAATTCACTCATCGCAGAAGCCTGGCCGACCTGGCAATGCCCGCCGCCACCGCAGGCACATTGCAAACCATCGCGCGCAGCATCGCCACCCAGTACCCAGAGGCGATTGAACACTACTGGAACACCCCCAGCCCGGTTCGGGATGAACCGAGCAAGCACGAGTCGCCGCTCAATCAATTGCTGACCCTGCACAAACGCCAATTGTCGAGCCTGGCCGCCCTGCGTGTCAGCGATCAAACCCTGAGCACAGAAAGCAAAGCACTGATCGACGACGCGCTGCGATACCCCACCCTGGATGCCCGGGAAAAAAAATTCGCCAATGGTGCTCGCCTTGGCGTATATCCCCTCACAATCGATGACAAAACCGAACGCGGTGCAAT
Organism: Pseudomonas sp. AM4(2022); assembly: GCF_036346515.1. Taxonomy (NCBI): domain Bacteria; kingdom Pseudomonadati; phylum Pseudomonadota; class Gammaproteobacteria; order Pseudomonadales; family Pseudomonadaceae; genus Pseudomonas; species Pseudomonas sp. AM4(2022). The sequence continues at coordinate 103,924 of NZ_JAOTNW010000011.1, read as the reverse complement.
GCTGGCGGGGGCGTTCCTCATCACCAAAAGCGACGGTTCACATGCCACGTCGCCTACCTGGCCGAATGGGCGCACGCTTGAGCTCAACGACACAAATGGTCCCGTCGTGCTGTACACGCCCGGCGAAGGATTCGAGGAGTTTGCCACGCCCGCGCAGGCACGCCAGGCATTGGCAGACCGGCTGGATCAAGGCGGCACCCAGGCCGAACTGTTGTTGCAAACCCTGCCACCGGCCCTGCAAAAAAGACCTGATGGCTTTTCCAGCGATGACCTGATGCGCAGTGTCTCGCCATCTTCCGGTGATGTGTTGGCAGAAGCCGTACCTTGGATGCTCAGACGCCAGCAAACAGAAATCAACGCAGGCATGAGCAAAGCACTGACCTCAGGTAACGGCGCCAACCCCTTAGTCGACAGCGCATCGCTTCAAGCCATAGACAATGCTGCGGACTGGTCTTATCTGCTCGATGGCAGCAATGCCATGCTGGCCAGGGACGCCAAATTGGCCGACAAAAACCAACCCGAGTGGCTGAAGAATCTGCTCCCCGGTCAGGAAGCGGTGTTTTCACATTTGGAACAGGTGCAAGAGAAAAGCCTGAATACGCTGGCGCCACTGCTCGAAAAAATCCCGTCCCTGAGCGCCTTCTCCCGCGACAGACTGAATGCGGCCCTCAACAAGCAATACCCGGGGGCGATAGTCGATGCTGATCAATTAAAGGTACAGGTGCACACCCGCACTGGCGTCCACGGCGGCCGGGGTACTGGCCAGCCCCTCTATTCCAAAAATGACCCCGTCTCTCTAACCGACTTGGCGTTGAGCAATCCCAGTGGTTTTCCAGCCATCGAAAGAGGCACTTTTACCGATGTAAAAATGACCTTGGCGCTGCTGGACACACAAGGCAAGCCTGTCCGGGACTTGGCTGGTAAACCGGTGATCCTGGACACCGAGAGCCTTAAGAAACTGGTCAATGCCGCCGATGTCGGCGGCGAATACACCAAGCTACTTAAACAGGAAATGGCCACTGACACCGGTTCTGATAGCGCCGCACAGTTGCGTACAGCCTGGAAAGCCAGCCTGGAAGACGCCATGTTCAAAGAGGCGTTTTTGTCAGAACTCAATCCCGACGCGTACAAAGAACAAGCGCACGAAAAACCTGCCACCAAACGCGCGACGCAGTGGGTTGATGCAGTATTGGCCCACCCCGACCCCGTCACACGCCCGCAGGTCGATGGAAAAACCATTGTGGCCAATAGCCTTATCCATCGCGGGTTGGCGGTGCAAGGCGTGATGGTGATCGGCAATCAGACGGACTCGTCGCTGGTGCTTTACACCCCCAAGGCTCCCGACGGCATCACATTTCGCGAAGTGGCAGACCGCACAGCCTTGGATGCCCTTCTGGCTAAAGGCGAATGGACCTCCTATATCGCGAAAAGGAAATCGCCAGTCAGTAAAGATGAGATCGCTGAATTCAAGGAAGCCCTTAAAGATAGTGCGTACAACCCTTTGAAGCTGCTCTCCCCCGAGCTGATCATTTCATCGACCAAGCTATTGGGCAGCGCGATAAGCCTCAAGCCAATCGAAGGCGATGTTCAGGATCACCTGTACAAACAACACGTACAGATGGTGATCGACCGCGCGGATCACCAGTCCGTAAGCAGCGCGGAAGTGGCGAAGCAATCCACCCTGAACAAAATCGAGTTCGGCATTGAAGTGGCCTTGATTTTCGCGGACCTGTTACCTGTGGTCGGCAAAGGTGTGTCCACCGGTGTTCGCCTGGGCAAAGCCGGTGTGACGGCGCTGCGCGCCAATAGCAGAATCTTGCCGCACTTGATCAAAAAACCTGGCTTGGCACGGACGATCTACAGTGACTTCAGCCTGGCTGCCACAGGCATCACCAATCTTCGCGCCGCACCGATGCGGCCGGTATTCAGATCCACCGTCCAAGCCGGCCCGCTTGCCACACGTTCGGGTCCCAGAGCGTTGCCGGCACCCGCCAGCCCTCCCACTGCGGCGGCCTCCACCAGCAGCGGCGTCACCACCATTGCCACCCGCCCCTCGCCCACCGCCGCTGCGCCCAACCGCGACCTGAGTGCCTACACCGTGCCGAACGAAGTCATCAGCGGGCAACGCCTGAGGCCAGACGGCACTTATAACGTGGGTGACCATTGGTATGTGCGTTACACCGACAGTACCGGTACAAACAGGGTTTATCAGATCGACTCGGTGTTTCACGCGCGCAACGGCCAGGTCAATATCGTCAACCCCAATGCTCCGCCGACGGCGCCACGCGGCAGTAGAGTCGTGGCGTCCCTGCAATCGGCTGGAAACGGGGAATGGCGGTTGAGTGAACTACCCGGTGGCCGAGGCAAAAGGGGCAGAGCTGCACCACCCGGCGACACCTATATGGACCGTGTTCTTTCGGGCGCCGCGGCCCATGACATTACTGGAAATCCAGCCATTACCGGGCACATTCGGCGCTGGTTCAGGCGCGACATGATCAACCTCTACAACTCCATACGAACCAACGGGATACCGACTCGCCCTTCGATGCCCATGCTGAACAGCAGCAACACACCGACGGAGGCCATTCAGAAAACGTTGTCGCAGCCCGATGTACGCGGGCTGGTCATCGGCGAACTTCATCATGAGCCTGCAGCCTATCAACTGGCGATCGACCAGTTGGATAACTTCGCAAAAAACGGGGTAACCACTATTTATCTTGAGGGCGCACCTTTCCTTCAAGGTTCTCCGAAAGTCAGCGACGCCGCCTTAGCACTGTCTAATGGGCCCAGCCTGGGGCTACATCCCTACGACCCTGCCTACACGGGCGGACCGACAATGCTCGACATAATCAGCGAGGCAAACAAGCGCGGAATCAAGGTTGTGGGACTCGAACACCATCAGTTGACTTGGCATGTGGATAATGCAGCAGGCAACCTCAGGAATATGCCAATGGATCAATGGCAACAAGGCCGCCTGCAAGAGTTTAACTACTACGCAGCAGAAATCATCAAACGAACCCCGCCCGGCGAAAAGTTCGTCGTCTTGGTCGGGAAAAGCCATATGAATACTTTTGATAATGTACCGGGTGTCGCTGAGTTGACCGGTAGCGTCGGGATATCCGTAACCCCGGCGCCTAAAGGCAGTCCGACCGTTGTCAGCCAACCGCCCCATACACCTCCTCCGCCATTGAAATTCATGCACGGAGGCGTCCCCGAGCCCGCTGGAGACATTCATATCGAATACAACATTGACGCAATCACCGTATAACGCCCCCACGAGGCAAGCCTCTCGACAGAAGATTCGAGAGGCTTCCGATTGCGCCACAAGGAAATCAATAGCAATATAAGACATGCAACCCTATTAAAAACGAAATAAAACCTCAAAAAAAACCAAAATAGTAGAAATTATCTCAATTTTTTCTCACAACTTGCCATCCTTCCGCCCCGCGGTTAGGGTTGACCACATGAAAACCTCTCACACCCTCATTCAGCTCCGTCAGCACCGCAGCCTGTGCCTTGTCAGCGCACGACTGCCAGGCTGAATCGATCTGCCTCGTCTTTAAGCTTTATCCCCAAAAATAGTTCTACGGCAGGCCGCCTTTTTTCGGCCCCTACAACAAAGGATTTTCCGATGAGCATGCTCAAAGACCCGTCTTCGAAATACCGCGCGTTCCCGACCATCGATATCCCGGATCGCACCTGGCCATCGAAGACCATCACCACCGCGCCGATCTGGTGCAGCTCCGATCTGCGTGATGGCAACCAATCGCTGATCGAGCCGATGGACGCCGCGAAAAAGCTGCGTTTCTGGAAGACCCTGGTCTCTGTAGGCGTGAAGGAAATCGAAGCCTCGTTCCCGGCCGCCTCGCAAACAGACTTCGACTTCGTGCGCACCCTGATCGAAGACAACCACATCCCCGAGGACACCACCATCCAGGTGCTGACCCAGGGCCGTGAAGACTTGATCGCACGCACCTTCGAATCCCTGCGCGGTGCCAAAAAAGCTATCGTGCACTTGTACAACGCCACGTCGCCGTCGTTCCGACGCATCGTGTTCAACCAGGACAAGGACGGCATCAAGGCTATCGCCGTCAACGCGGCCAAGCTGTTCGTCAAATACGCCGCCCAGCAGCCTGAAACCCAGTGGACGTTCGAATACTCCCCAGAGACTTTCAGCGCCACTGAGCTGGAGTTCGCCAAGGAAGTCTGTGACGCGGTGATCGAGGTGTGGAACCCAACGCCCGAGCACAAGATGATCCTCAACCTGCCCGCCACGGTTGAATGCGCCACCCCTAACATCTATGCCGACCAGATCGAGTGGTTCGGTCGCCATATCAACCGTCGTGACAGTGTGATCATCAGCCTGCACACCCACAACGATCGCGGCACCGGCGTGGCCGCCACCGAACTGGGCCTGATGGCCGGCGCCGACCGCGTCGAAGGCTGCCTGTTCGGCAACGGCGAGCGTACCGGCAACGTCGACCTGGTGACCGTGGCGCTTAACATGTACACCCAGGGCCTGGACCCGCAACTGGACTTCTCCGATATCGACGGCGTGCGCAAAGTCGTTGAAGAGTGCAACCAGATCCAGGTGCACCCGCGTCATCCTTATGTGGGCGATCTGGTGCACACCGCATTCTCCGGCTCCCACCAGGATGCGATCCGCAAAGGCTTCTCCCAGCAGAAAGACGATGCGCTGTGGGAAGTGCCGTACTTGCCGATCGACCCGGCGGACATTGGCCGCAGCTACGAAGCGGTGATTCGTGTGAACAGCCAGTCGGGCAAAGGCGGTATCGCCTACCTGCTGGAGCAGGAATACGACATCAGCTTGCCGCGTCGCATGCAGATCGAGTTCAGCCAGGTGGTACAGGCCGAAACCGATCGCGTGGGCCTGGAGATGACTGCGCCACAGATCTATGCCTTGCTGCAGCGTGAGTACCTGCAAGCCAACACCCCGTACGCGCTGGTCAGCCACCGCCTGCAAGAAGAGAACGGCAACAGCTTTGTCGAGGTGGAAGTCTCCGGCAAAGGCCAGGGCGAAACCAACCTGCATTGGAAGGGCAAAGGCAACGGTGCGTTGGAAGCGCTGGTAGCGGGCCTGCCGATTGGCGTGGAGATCATGGACTACAACGAGCACGCGATTGGTGCGGGTACCAATGCCAAGGCGGCGGCCTACATTGAACTGCGTGTGAACGGTGAGCGCCCGGTGCATGGTGTGGGGATCGATGAAAACATCACTACCGCCAGCTTCAAGGCGCTGTTCAGTGCCCTGAACCGTTCGTTGAGCCAGTTGGAAGCCAAAGCGGCGTAATCGGATGCTGAAATGCGAAAGGCCCCTGGGTGTGAATCCAGGGGCCTTCTCGTTTCAATACCTTGTAGGAGCGAGCTTGCTCGCGAAAAACCCAAAGGCACCGCTGGCAACCTGATAACGCTGCGTTATCGTTGGCGCTTTTCGCGAGCAAGCTCGCTCCTACAGGAACTGAAAGCTATCGGCATCCAGGTTCGCCGGGAACCGTGTACGGTAAGCTGCCAGTTCCGCCGCATCCAGGATCACCTGAAACACCCCATCCGCTTCCCCCGCACTCAGCAAAGTCTCACCCTGGAAATCCAACACCTGGCTATCGCCGGTGTAGGCAAAACCCTTGCCGTCGGTGCCCACCCGGTTCACCGCCGCCACGTAACACAGGTTCTCAATGGCCCGCGCCGGCAACAGCCGATTCCAATGCTGACGCCGAGCGCCCGGCCAGTTGGCGGTGTACAGCAGCAGGTCCGTATCCTGGGCATCGCGGCTCCATACCGGGAAGCGCAGGTCGTAGCAGATCAGCGGACGAATGCGCCAGCCTTTCAACTCAAACAACACCTGGCGCTCGCCGGGGGTGTAATGGTCATGTTCACCGGCCATGCGGAACAGGTGGCGCTTGTCGTAATGCAACACCTCGCCATCCGGCCGCGCCCACAGCAGGCGGTTGCGGTGGCTGCCATCGGCGGCCTGGATGATCACACTGCCGGTAATCACGGCCTGATACTTTGCCGCCTGGGCCTGGAGCCAATGATGGGTGGGGCCGTTTTCCGGTTCGGCGAGGGTTTCTGATTCCATCGAAAAACCGGTGGTGAACATCTCTGGCAGCACGATCAAGTCGGCGCCTTTGGCCTGCTCCAGCAGCAACTCGAAGTGTTCGAAATTTGCCTGGCGGTCATGCCAGGCCAGGGTCGTCTGCACCAGGGCAATGTTCAGATTCGGCAATGTACTCAGATCACGCATAGTTTTTCCGCCGCTTGTCGCAGCGTCTCCTCGCGTTTGGCAAAGCACAGGCGCACCAGGCGCTGGCCTTGGGGTGGGTGCTGGTAGAACACCGAAACCGGAATGGTCGCCACGCCATGTTCACGGGTCATCCACAGGGACATGGCCACGTCATCCAGGTCAGGGCGAATCTGCGAGTAATCCACCAGTTGGAAATAAGTGCCGGTCACCCGGGTAAAGCTCAAGCGCGATGGCGCCAGCAAGTCGCAGAACAGGTCCCGCTTGGCCTGATAGAAGGCCGGCAGTTCTTCGACATGTTCCGGGTGTTCGGCCATGAAGTCCGCCAAAGCGTACTGCAAAGGGGTGACGCCGCAGAAGTTGACATATTGATGCACCTTGCGCAGTTCGGCGCTAAGGGCCGGTGGCGCGACCACGTAGCCGGTCTTCCAGCCCGTGACGTGATAGGTCTTGCCGAATGAGCTCACCACGAACGCCCGCTGATACAGCTCCTCATGGGCCAGTACGCTGACGTGGGGCACGCCGTCGAACACCAGGTGCTCGTAGACCTCATCGCTGACCAGGTAGATATCGCGGTCGCGGATCAGTTCGGCCAACTGGTCCAGCTCGGCACGGCTGATCAACGCACCGGTGGGGTTGTGCGGGCTATTGAGGATGATCATGCGCGTACGCGGTGAAAGCGCAGCCTTGAGTTTCTCGAAGTCCAGGGCGAAGCCTTGCAGGCTCAGTTGCACATGCACGCAGCGGCCACCGGCCAGTTCAACAGAAGGCTCGTAGCTGTCGTAGCTGGGGTCGAAAACGATGACTTCATCGCCGCTGCGAATCACCGCCTGAATGGCACAGAAAATCGCCTCGGTGGCCCCTGGCGTAATGGTCACTTCAGTGTCGGCATTCACCGTGACGCCATAGCTGCGGGCGATCTTGGCCGCCACCTGCTGGCGCAGCACCGGCAGGCCAGTCATGGGGGCGTACTGGTTATGACCGAGGGCGATGTGCTTACCCACTGCATCGAGCAGACTCTGCGGGCCATTGAAATCGGGAAAACCCTGGGACAGATTGAGCGCGCCGGTTTCGGCGGCGAGTTGCGACATGGTGGTGAAAATGGTCGTGCCGACGTTTGGCAGCTTACTGGTGATCATGGGAGCCCCCTTCGGGTGAGCTGCAAGTTTTAAGCTGCAAGCTGCAAGCAGGTCAAGGGGCAAACCGTCAGGCACAAAAAAGGGCTCCGAAGGAGCCCTCTCTTGCAGCTTGTCGCTTACAACTCGAAGCTGCCGTTACTTCTTATCACGGCGCTTCTTGTCGGCCTTCTTGTGGTGAGTCATCAAACGACGCTTCTTGTTCACCTGACGGTCGGTCAGTGTGTTCTTGTTGCCTTCGTATGGGTTCTCGCCACCCTTGAACTCGATACGGATCGGCGTACCGACCAGTTTCAAGACTCGGCGGTAAGTGTTTTCCAGGTAACGCACGTAGGACTTGGGCACCTTCTCGATCTGGTTACCGTGAATCACGATAATCGGCGGGTTGGCACCACCCAAGTGGGCGTAACGCAGTTTGATCCGGCGGTTGTTGACCATCGGTGGGGCGTGTTCGCCCACCGCGTCTTCCAGGATCTGGGTGAGACGGTTGGTCGGCCAGCGGGTGACCGCAGACTTGAACGAGTTCTGGACGGACGCGTAGAGGTTGCCCACGCCGGTGCCGTGCAGTGCCGAGATAAAGTGGATATCGGCGAACTCCACGAAGAACAACCGGCGCTGCAGCTCGATCTTGACGAAATCGCGCTCGCTCGGCGTCATGCCGTCCCACTTGTTGATCGCGATCACCAGGGCGCGACCGGCTTCCAGGGCAAAGCCCAGCAAGTTGAGGTCGTGGTCGACCACGCCTTCTCGGGCGTCCATCACGAAGATCACCACGTTGGCGTCTTTGATCGCTTGCAGAGTTTTGACCACGGAGAACTTTTCAACTTCTTCGTGGATCTTGCCGCGCTTGCGCACACCGGCGGTGTCGATCAGCGTGTACTTTTCCTCGTTGCGCTCGAACGGGATGTAGATGCTGTCGCGGGTGGTACCGGGTTGGTCGTAGACGATAACGCGGTCTTCACCGAGCATACGGTTGACCAGGGTCGACTTGCCGACGTTCGGGCGGCCAATGATGGCGATCTTGATGCCGTCTTTTTCGCTCGGGCCAGGAATGCGCTTGGCTTCCTCGCCTTCAGCGACGATCTCTTCCTCGCCCTCTTCTTCCTCGACGTCATCCTTGGGGAAGTCGCGCAGGGCGATTTCCAGCATCTGGGTGATGCCGCGGCCGTGGGCACCGGCGACCGGGATCGCGTCGCCCAGGCCCATCGGGCTGAACTCGGCACGGGCCGCCTCAGGATCGATGTTATCGATCTTGTTGGCGACCAGATAGGAACGCTTGTTGCGTTTGCGCAGGTGCTCGCCAATCATCTGGTCGGCAGCGGTGTAGCCCGCGCGGGCGTCCACCAGGAACAGCACCACATCGGCTTCTTCGATAGCGAGCAGCGACTGCTCCGCCATCTTTTCGTCCATGCCATGCTCGTCACCGGAGATACCACCGGTGTCGACAATAATGTAGGAGCGCCCTTGCCACTTTGCCTCACCGTATTGGCGATCACGGGTCAGACCGGACAAGTCGCCGACAATGGCGTCGCGAGTCCTGGTCAGGCGGTTGAACAAGGTGGACTTGCCGACGTTAGGTCGGCCCACCAGGGCGATTACGGGAACCATGCGGCTCTCCACTTCGTTATTTCAGAAAATACAAAAGCCGCTGCAGGGCAGCGGCTGGTGCTCGGGGCGGCATTTGAAATGCCACATGCCCTGCTCTGGCACTACTATTGTAGGAGCGAGCTTGCTCGCGAAAAAACCGAGAACGACGCGTTTATTCAGAAAACCCGCGTTATCGTTGACGTCCTTCGCGAGCAAGCTCGCTCCTACACAGAGCATTGAAACAGGGCCGCCTGGGGGTTACCCCAAGCATAGTCAAACCTTTACTTGATGGTCAGGGCTTCCAGCTTGCCGCCGTTGCCATACACATAAAGCATGTTACCCACCACCAGCGGACGCGCACGCAGGCCGTCGCTGTCGATACGCTGGCGACCGACAAAACGACCGTCCACCTGGCTCAGCAGGTGCAGGTAGCCTTCGAAGTCACCCACCGCGACGTAGCTGGAGAAGACTTCCGGTGCCGACAGTTGACGGCGAGCCAGGGAGTCATTGCTCCACAGTGCAGTGGTGGAACGCTCATCGACACTTTCAACGGTGCCGGATGCCAGGCTCACATAGACGCTGCCAAACCCTTGGGCGACACCCGCATAGCTGGAAGCATCACGCTGCCAGTTGATGCGACCGCTTTGAAGGTCCAACGCGGCAACACGACCCTGGTAGGTGGCGACGTAGAGGGTTTCACCCGACAGCAGCAAGCCGCCGTCGATGTCTACAACGCGATCCAATTCGGAACGACCTTGCGGGATGGCCACACGAGTTTCCCAGGCCGGCACGCCATTCTGGGTATTCAAGGCAACCACTTTACCGGTCGACAGGCCAGCAACGGCCAGGTTGTTGGTCACAATCGGACCACTGGTACCGCGCAGGGTCAACACCGCAGGGGTGCTGTCGTACAACCAGCGTTGGTCGCCGGTGGAGGCATCCAGGCCGATCACGCGGTCGTCCTGGGTTTGCACCACGACGATATCGCCGTTGGTCGCCGGTGCCGAGAGCACTTCACTGGTCACGCGGGCGCGCCATTTCTCTTCACCGGTGCTGGAGTCCAGCGCGACCACGTCACCCTTGAGGGTACCGATCAGCACCATGCCGTAGCCGACGCCCACACCGCCGGAAACCGGCAGTTCGAGGTCTTTCTTCCACTTGACGTCGCCGTTCATGCGATCCATGGCAACCACGACGCCAGTGGAATCAGTGGCCACGATGTTGTCGCCGTCAATCGCCGGCTGCAACAGGTTGTAGAGGTCGCCCTGCCCATCACCAATGGATTGGCTCCATTGTTTTTGCAGGACCACTTCTTCCTTGAAGCTGGTCAGCTCGGCAGGAGGCAGTTCTTTTTTGCTGTTGCTGCTGCAACCCGCGGCCAAAACGGCCAGAGCCAGCAATGCTGCATGTTTCCAACGGATCACGTCACGCATCCCCTTTGGCCAAGTCGTCGAGCTTGATTTGTAAGCCACCGACCGCCGCTTCATCAGACAGCGCCGCCTTGGCTTTTTGGTACGCAGCATGGGCTTCGTCGGTACGACCCAATTGGACCAACAGGTCGCCCTTGAGCTCTTCGCGAGTGGCCACGAATGCCTTGTCAGCATCGCCGTCGAGCAGTTTGAGTGCTTCGTCAGCCTTGTTCTGTGCCGCCAATACCTGTGCCAGGCGCTGACGTGCGATTTCACCCAGGGTCGGGTTGGTCGGCTTGTCGGCAATGGCCTTCAGTTCGGTGACGGCGTCGTCCAGCTTACCGGTGTCGACCGCGACTTTCGCGACGAACAGGCTGCCGTACTGGGCGTAGGTGCTACCGCCGAATTCGTTCTTCAGCTTGCCGGCCAGGTCTGCCACCTGCGCAGGGTCAGGCTTGCCGTCCGGGGTCAGGGTAGTTTCCAGCAGTTGCTGATAAACGATCGAGGCACCTTGGGACTGGTTGGCCTGATACTTGGTCCAGGCTTGCCAGCCGAACACCACCACTAGCGCCAGCAGGCCACCTGTGACCAGGGGCTTGCCGTTACGCTGCCACCAGTCCTTGAACTCGGCCAGTTGCTCATCATCAGTACTCGACACCCCAATACTCCTTAATCGCTAAATTCGGCTGTTCGACAGCTTCAACCCTGCACAACGCAGGTGGCCAAGTGCGCAGCGAGCGCATCAAAGGCAATGTTCTGTTGTTCGCCCTGGCCACGCAGGGGTTTGAAACCTACCACTTGCTGGGCCAGCTCGTCATCGCCGAGGATCAGTGCGTAAAGCGCACCGCTCTTGTCGGCCTTCTTGAACTGGCTCTTGAAGCTACCAGCGCCGGCATTGATCTGCAGGCGCAGGTTGGGCAGTTGGTCACGTACTTTTTCGCTCAAGGCCAGGGCCGCCAGTTCGGCAGCCTCACCGAAGGCGCACAGGTACACGTCCACCTGACGGGAAATCTCTTCTGGGACCTGCTCCAGGGTTTCCAGCAGCAGGATCAGCCGCTCGATGCCCATGGCAAAGCCTACGCCCGTGGTCGGCTTGCCGCCCATTTGCTCGACCAGGCCGTCGTAGCGACCACCGGCACACACGGTGCCCTGGGCGCCGAGCTTGTCGGTGACCCACTCGAACACGGTCTTGCTGTAGTAGTCGAGGCCACGCACCAGCTTGGGGTTGATCACGTAGGGAATACCGGCTGCATCCAGACGAGCCTTGAGGCCCTCGAAATGCACGCGGGACTCGTCGTCCAGGTAATCAGCCATTTTCGGCGCATCGACCAGCACGGCCTGGGTATCGGCGTTCTTGGTATCCAGGACGCGCAACGGGTTGGTCTTCAGACGGCGTTGACTGTCTTCGTCCAGCTTGTCCAGGTGGGCCGACAGGTACTCGACCAGGGCTTCGCGATAGCGCCCCCGGGACTCGCTGGTGCCCAGGCTGTTGAGTTCAAGCTTGACCGCATCGCGGATGCCCAGTTGGCCCCACAGGCGCCAAGTCAGCACGATCAGCTCGGCGTCGATGTCCGGGCCGTCCAGGTTGAAAACTTCGCAACCGATCTGATGGAACTGGCGGTAACGGCCTTTCTGCGGGCGCTCGTGGCGGAACATCGGGCCGATGTACCACAGTTTCTGGGTCTGGCCACCACCGGTGATGCCATGTTCCAGTACGGCGCGAACGCACGCGGCCGTGCCTTCCGGACGCAGGGTCAGGGAGTCGCCGTTACGGTCTTCAAAGGTGTACATCTCTTTTTCGACGATGTCGGTCACTTCACCGATGGAGCGCTTGAACAGCTCGGTGAATTCGACGATCGGCATGCGGATCTGCTTGTAACCGTAGTTATCCAGCAGGCGCGCGACAGTGCTTTCGAAATAACGCCACAGTGGCGTCTGCTCCGGCAGGATGTCGTTCATGCCACGAATGGCTTGCAGAGACTTGCTCACATCAAATCCTTAAGTTCGTTCAATCAGCCGCGAGCGATCAGCGCTGCGTCAGCGGCGACCTTCTCGGCCGCTTTCTCGCGGATCAGCTTTTCCAGCTCATCCACCAGATTGTCATTCGTTAGCTTCTGCGATGGTTTGCCGTCGATGTAAATCAGGTTCGGTGTACCACCGGTCAGGCCCACGTGGGCCTCTTTGGCCTCACCCGGCCCATTGACCACACAACCGATCACTGCGACATCCAGCGGCACCAGCAGGTCTTCCAGGCGCAACTCCAGGTCGTTCATGGTTTTCACCACGTCGAAGTTCTGCCGCGAACAGCTCGGGCAGGCGATGAAGTTGATACCACGGGAACGCAAACGCAGGGATTTGAGAATGTCGTAGCCGACCTTCACTTCCTCTACGGGGTCTGCCGCCAGGGAGATGCGGATAGTATCGCCAATCCCTTCGGCGAGCAGCATACCGAGACCCACCGCAGATTTCACTGTGCCTGAGCGCAAACCGCCCGCTTCAGTGATACCCAGGTGCAGCGGTTGCACGATTTCCTTGGCCAGCAGGCGATAGGCTTCTACGGCCATGAACACGTCCGAGGCCTTTACGCTGACCTTGAAGTCCTGGAAATTCAGGCGTTCAAGGTGTTCAACGTGGCGCAGTGCCGACTCGACCAGCGCCGCCGGAGTGGGCTCGCCGTATTTCTTTTGCAGGTCTTTTTCCAGGGAGCCGGCGTTGACGCCGATGCGGATTGGAATACCGCGATCACGGGCAGCGTCCACCACGGCACGCACGCGGTCTTCACGCCCGATGTTGCCGGGGTTGATACGCAGGCAGTCCACACCCAGTTCGGCCACGCGCAACGCGATCTTGTAGTCGAAGTGAATATCGGCAACCAGTGGCACCTTGACCAACTGCTTGATACGACCAAAGGCCTCGGCTGCGTCCATGTCCGGAACGGACACCCGCACGATGTCCACGCCAGCCGCTTCCAGACGATTGATCTGGGCCACGGTGGCGGCCACATCGTTGGTGTCGCTGTTGGTCATGCTCTGCACTGCGATGGGGGCGTCGCCACCCACCGGCACCGAGCCGACCCAGATCTTGCGCGATACGCGACGTTTGATTGGAGATTCGCCGTGCATGACTATTGTCCCAACTTGAGGCGAGCAGTCTCGCCACTGGTGAACGGCGCCACGTCTACAGGCTGGCCGTTGTAGGCCACTTGCGCGCCACGGGCAAAGCCCAGACGCAGCGTCAAAGGAGGCTTGCCGCCCTGGTCAAGCGTATCTCCCTTACGCTTCAAACCGCTGAACAGCACTTTGCCGTTGCCATCGGTGACCTGCGTCCAGCAATCAGCGATGAAGGTAATTTGTAGGCGCCCATCACCGGCGATCAATGCCGGGGTGGTGGGAGGCGACATCGCCGGCGCGGCTGGCGCAGGGGTCGCAGGTGCAGGCGTCGGAACCGCCGGAGCCTGGGCCACGGGTGCTGCCGGAGCGGTCGGAACAGCCGGAGCCGGTACCGCAGCAGGGGCCGTGCCAGCGTCTGGCGCGGGTTGCTCGGCAGTGGCCGGCGCTTGCGGCGCGGCTTGCCCTTCTACCACGGCCTGGTCTTCCGGCTCGTCCAGGGGGTGAATCTGGGTGGTGCCGTCGGCGCTTTCGACTTCGACATGTTCCATGGCGTTGCTGGTCAGGTCTTTGTTGCGCTGGGACGTCTGGTCTTGCCACCAGACGAAACCGCCGCCGATCACGGCAATCAGCAACAACAGGCTGACAATCCGCAAAATCGTATGGGAAACCCGCGTTGGCTCTTCGATACGCCCCAACCCATGGACATTACTGCCCTGGGCATCGGTACCGGTGAACTGGTCGAATTCCTGCACCAGCACGGCCTGGTCGATCCCCAGCAATTTGGCATAGGCGCGGATATAGCCGCGGGCAAAGGTGTGCCCAGGCAGCTTGTCGAACGCGCCGGCTTCCAGGTTGGCCAGGGAGGTGCTGGTCAAATTGAGCTTGAGGGCCACTTCCGCCAGCGACCAACCATTGCTTTCGCGGGCCTGGCGCAAGGTTTCGCCTGGGTTGACGCGATTAGCTGCTACATCTTCCGGGTGCGCGGCTTTCATCATTGCTCCGACAGGTATTGCTGATATTCCGGCGTACCGGGATAGAGTCGTTCGAGTTGCTGGCCAAAACGTGCGGCCGTGTCGTGTTCTTCATGAACCGTCGCCAGGCGCACACCGAGCAATAGACTACGTGCATTTTGCCCGCTGAGCAGGCTAAAACGCTCGTAATAGTCACGTGCCGGCACATAATGCCTGTCTTCGTAAGACAACTCAGCCATTTCGAGCAATGCCCGTGGCTGGCGACTGTTCAGGTGCAGGGCTTTTTCCAGCTGCTGGCGGGCGCTGTCGCGCTGACCGAGGCGCATCGAGGTCACACCAAGGTTCTCGAACACCCGCGAACGCTGCGGGTAGAGGGTATCGGTGGCGGCTTGCTGGAAATAACGTGACGCCAGGTCGTACCGTTGCTGCTCGAACAGGAAGCTGCCGTAGTTGTTCAGCAGCCGCGGATCGGCAGGGCGGGAGGCCAGGGCCTTGTGAAAATAGCGGTCGGCCAGCTCGGGCTCGGCCTGAGCCTGAAACACCAGGGCCAGCGCGGCATTGGCATCGGCATCATCGGCGTCCAGCTCAAGGGCGTTTTTCAACGGCACCTTGGCCTGCTCGCTCATGCCTTGGCGCAGGTACCCCAAACCCAGTTGCACATAGGCAACTCGCGCCTCATCACGGCCTTTATCAGTGCGCAACGGGCTGTCATGGCCCGATGAAACGCAACCGGCCACCAGGCCGGTAAACAGTAAAAGCAGCGCAAGGCGCAAGGGCATAGAGATCCTCTCTCAGATTCGATTCACAACGATTTGCGGCAAATCTTCAGCGGCGTTAAGTTCGCGCACGGCGATATAACGTTCACTGCGGCGGGTGCGGTCCATCACCTGCCCTACCAATTGGCCACACGCGGCATCGATGTCTTCACCACGAGTGGTTCGCACAGTGACGTTATAGCCGGCCTGGTGCAGTTGATCCTGAAAACGACGGATGGCGTTGTTGCTCGGCCGCTCGTAACCAGAATGAGGAAACGGGTTGAACGGGATCAAGTTGATCTTGCACGGGGTGTCCTTGAGCAATTCAATCATCTCGACCGCGTGCTCCAGTTTGTCGTTGACGTCCTTGAGCATGGTGTACTCAATGGTCAACACACGCTTCTCACCCAGGGTCGCCATATAACGCTGGCACGACTCGAGCAGCATCTTAAGCGGATACTTCTTGTTGATCGGCACCAATTGGTTACGCAATGCGTCATTAGGTGCGTGCAGCGACAACGCGAGGGAGACGTCGATGTGCTTGGCCAGCTCATCGATCATCGGTACCACGCCGGAGGTCGACAGGGTCACACGGCGCTTGGAGATGCCGTAGCCCAGGTCGTCCATCATCAGGTGCATGGCCGCAATCACGTTGTCGAAGTTCAGCAGCGGCTCACCCATGCCCATCATCACCACGTTGGTGATGGCACGGTCGACGGTCGCCGGGACGCTGCCAAAGGATTTGTTGGCAATCCACACCTGGCCGATAACTTCGGCGGCGGTGAGGTTGCTATTGAAGCCTTGCTTGCCGGTGGAGCAGAAACTGCAGTCCAGGGCACAGCCTGCCTGGGACGAAACGCACAAAGTGCCACGTTTGCCCTGGGGAATGTACACGGTCTCGACACAGCTGCCGGACGCCACGCGCACGACCCACTTACGGGTACCGTCGCTGGAAATGTCCTCGCTGACCACTTCGGGACCACGCACCTCGGCAATGGCCTTGAGCTTGTCGCGCAGGGCCTTGCTGACGTTCGTCATGGCGTCGAAATCGTCGACGCCAAAGTGGTGAATCCACTTCATTACCTGACCGGCACGGAAACGCTTCTCCCCGATTGAGTCGAAGAATTTCTCCATTTCCGGCTGAGTCAGACCCAGCAGGTTGGTTTTAACAGTCGATGTAGTCATGGATTCACCCTCACTCTTTAAGCCGATGCTTAGCGAGCGGTTACTTCAGTAGCAGCGAAAAAGTACGAGATTTCGCGAGCAGCGGCAGCTTCGGAGTCCGAACCGTGAACAGCGTTGGCGTCGATGGACTCAGCGAAGTCAGCACGGATGGTGCCGGCAGCGGCTTCTTTAGGGTTGGTAGCGCCCATCAGCTCACGGTTCAGAGCGATAGCGTTTTCGCCTTCCAGAACCTGAACAACAACAGGACCGGAGATCATGAAGGCAACCAGGTCGCCGAAGAAGCCACGAGCGCTGTGCTCAGCGTAGAAGCCTTCAGCTTCAGCCTTGGACAGTTGCTTGAGTTTCGAAGCTACAACCTTCAGGCCGGCTTTTTCGAAACGAGTGGTGATCTCGCCGATGACGTTTTTTGCAACAGCGTCAGGCTTGATGATGGAGAAAGTACGTTGAACAGCCATGGTGTAACTCCAGAAACGGTAATTTACGAAAAATTAAACCCGCGAATTATACGCGGGTTATTGGGTATTGCCTAACTGCGTAAAGGGAGGCGTCAGTCCTGTTCTTCTTTCCAGGCAGTCTGGATAGCTTCCAGAACCTTTTCACCACCGCGATCACGCTCATCTTCGAACCCTGGCAACGCCATGACCATGTCACGCAAAGCTACAAAGTTCAGGGAGTAAGGATCCAGATCCGGGTTGGCATCGGCCAACAGGATAGCGATCTCTTGTACATCAACCCATTTAAGACTCATGACACTTCCTTGAATCAATGCGGCGCTTCGGCCGCATGGTTGAGCGAATATTTCGGGATTTCAACGGTGAGGTCTTCAGTTCCCACTTTCGCCTGACAACTCAGGCGCGACGTCGGCTCCAGGCCCCACGCCCGATCAAGATAGTCTTCTTCCAGGTCGTCAGCCTCATTGAGGCTGTCGAAACCTTTACGAATGATGCAGTGACACGTGGTGCAGGCATTGACGCCGCCACAGGCACTTTCGATCTCGATGTGGTTGTCATGGGCAACGTCAAGCAGGGACTTGCCGGTCTCCGCCTCCACGACCATGCCCTCAGGGCAATGTTCGGCATGCGGTAGAAAAGTGACCTGCGGCATCAGTTATTCCTCAATTTCGTTCAGGTTGCGGCCCGCCAGCGCGGCTTTAACCGTCTGATCCATACGGCGGGCGGCAAAGGCATCAGTCACTTGCGACAGGCGCTTGGTCTGTTGCTCGATGGCGTAGCCATCGCTGCCTTTCATCAGTTCGGCCAGTTCCTGCATTTGCAGGTCAATGACCATGCGTTCTTCGGCATCAAGCAGGCGCTCACCGTCGGCTTCAAGGGCGCCCTGCACCGCTTCGAGCAGGCGCTGGGCATCCACTTGCTGCTCGCGCAATACGCGGGCGACCTTGTCGTCACCGGCATACTGGAACGAGTCCTTGAGCATCTTGGCGATTTCGCCATCGGTGAGGCCGTAGGACGGCTTCACCTGGATGCTGGCTTCAACGCCGGACGCCAGTTCGCGCGCGGCAACACTGAGCAAACCATCGGCATCGACCTGGAAGGTCACGCGAATCTTGGCGGCACCGGCCACCATCGCCGGAATGCCGCGCAATTCAAAGCGCGCCAGGGAGCGACAGTCGCTGATCAGCTCGCGCTCGCCTTGCAGCACATGAATCATCATGGCTGTCTGGCCGTCTTTGTAGGTGGTGAAGTCCTGGGCACGTGCGACGGGGATGGTGGTGTTACGCGGAATCACCTTTTCCATCAGGCCGCCCATGGTTTCCAGGCCCAGGGACAACGGGATCACGTCGAGCAACAGCAATTCGCCGCCATCGCGCTTGTTACCAGCCAGGGTATCGGCCTGGATGGCGGCGCCGATGGCGACGACTTGATCCGGGTCGATTTCGGTCAGTGGTTGGCGCCCAAAGGCTTCGGCTACCGCTTCACGCACGCGCGGCACGCGGGTGGAACCGCCTACCATGACCACTGCGCCAACGTCTTCCAACTCGATACCGGAATCACGCACAGCACGACGACAGGCTTTGAGGCTGCGGGCGACCATCGGCTCGATCAGCGCATCAAACGCTTCGCGAGTCAGTGGCGCCGACCAATTACCGTAGCAAACGTCAACAGAAGCAGCGTCAGTCAGCGCCTCTTTGGCCGCACAGGCAGTTTGCAGCAGGTTGCGCTGCGCGCCTGGGTCCAGGTCGGCCGACAAGCCGGCACTGCTGATGATCCAGCCAGCAATGGCGTGATCGAAATCATCGCCTCCCAGAGCGCTGTCGCCGCCGGTCGCGAGCACTTCAAACACACCGCCGGTCAGGCGCAGGATCGAAATATCGAAGGTGCCGCCGCCCAAGTCATAGATAGCAACCAGGCCCTCAGCGTGCTGATCCAAGCCATAGGCTACAGCGGCCGCAGTCGGCTCGTTCAGCAGGCGCAGCACGTTCAGGCCGGCAAGTTTCGCCGCATCCTTAGTGGCTTGACGCTGGGCGTCATCGAAATACGCCGGAACGGTGATAACCGCCCCTACCAGCTCACCACCCAGGGTGCTTTCTGCACGCTGGCGCAGCACCTTGAGGATATCGGCCGACACTTCCACCGGGCTCTTGGGCCCCTGGACAGTGTCGATGAACGGCATATGGGACTCGCCGCCGACAAAGCGGTACGGCAGTTGGTCACCCAATTGCTTGACGTCGGACAACCCACGCCCCATCAAGCGCTTGACCGACAACACGGTATTCAAGGGGTCTGCGGACGCGGCCAGCTTGGCCGATTCGCCCACTTCAGTGCGATCAGCGTGGTAACGCACGGCGGACGGCAGGATCACCTGCCCATCGGCGTCAGGCAGTGGCTCGGACAGGCCGCTGCGCAAGGCAGCAACCAGGGAATTGGTGGTGCCCAGATCAATCCCGACCGCCAGGCGACGCTGGTGCGGTTGAGGGCTTTGGCCGGGTTCGGCGATTTGCAGTAGAGCCATGGTAATCAGGTCTTATCTGTCTATCAGGCGTGCATCACGGGCAGCACTGGGTTAATCGTCGAGGCGCTCTTCTAGCTGGCGCACTTCGTAGGTGAGCTTGTCGAGGAACTGCATGCGCCGCATCAGGCGTTCGGCCTGTTCGCGATGCGCCGCATCATCCCAACAGGCTGCGAAGCTTTCGTTGAGCTCATCCTGGGCGGTTTTCAGACGACGCTTGAAGACCGCGACACCCGCCACATCGGCTTCGTCCTGCAGTTCTTCGAGTTCTTCACGCCATTGCATCTGCTGCATCAGGAAGTCCGGGTCATGCACGGTGACTTCCATCGGCAACTCGCCGCCCTTCATCGCCAGCAAATAGCGCGCGCGTTTGGGGGGGCTTTTGAGCGTCTGATAGGCTTCGTTGAGGCTGGCCGATTGCTCAAGGGCCAAGCGCTGCTCACGCTCGGAAGCGTCAGCGAAGCGGTCCGGATGCACCCCACGCGCCAATTCACGGTAGCGCGTGGCGAGCTGCTCAAGGTCCAGCCGAAAGCTCGGCTGCAGCTCGAATAAAGCGAAATGACAAGGAGTACCCACGAGTAGCCTCAGATGTTGAAGCTTTCGCCGCAGCCACATTCACCGCGCACGTTAGGGTTGTTGAACTTGAAGCCTTCGTTCAACCCTTCCTTGACGAAATCGAGTTCGGTGCCGTCCAGGTAGGTCAGGCTTTTGGGGTCGATAATCACTTTCTCGCCGTGACTTTCGAACACCTGATCCTCTTCAACCACCTCGTCGACAAACTCCAGCACGTAGGCAAGGCCGGAACAGCCCGTGGTGCGTACACCCAGACGAATCCCCTCACCTTTACCGCGCCCATTCAGGGAGCGGCGAATGTGCTGCGCAGCCGCTTCTGTCATGCTGATAGCCATCGTTGACTCCTTACTCGTCGCCAAATGCTTAGATCAAGCCTTTCTTCTGCTTGTAGTCGCGAACTGCTGCCTTGATGGCATCTTCAGCGAGTACGGAGCAGTGGATTTTCACTGGCGGCAGCGCCAGTTCTTCGGCCAGCTGGGTGTTGCTGATGGTGACAGCCTCATCCAGGGTCTTGCCTTTCATCCATTCGGTCGCCAGGGAGCTGGAGGCGATGGCCGAACCGCAGCCGTAAGTCTTGAATTTGGCGTCTTCGATAACGCCAGCATCGTTGACCTTGATCTGCAGGCGCATCACATCGCCGCACGCTGGGGCGCCGACCATGCCGGTGCCGACATCAGGATCTTCCGCGTTCATCTTGCCGACGTTGCGCGGGTTTTCGTAGTGGTCGATGACCTTTTCGCTGTAAGCCATGGTACTGAATCCTCACTCATCAGGGCCGCTCTGGAACCCTGTAGAAACGCCTGCGTTTTCCGCCACGTTCCTACAGAGCTTGGGTGGCGGCTTCTATAGTTAGTGTGCCGCCCACTCGATCTTGGAAATATCGACACCGTCTTTGTACATGTCCCACAGTGGCGACAGAACGCGCAGCTTGTTGACGGCTTCGCAGACCTTCTGCGCGGCGTAGTCGACTTGCTCTTCAGTGGTGAAGCGGCCGAACGTAAAGCGGATCGAGCTGTGTGCCAGTTCGTCGTTACGGCCCAGGGCGCGCAGTACGTACGAAGGCTCAAGGGACGCCGAGGTGCAGGCCGAACCGGACGATACCGCCAGGTCCTTGAGCGCCATGATCAGCGACTCGCCTTCGACGTAGTTGAAGCTCAAATTCAGGTTGTGCGGTACACGAGCGGTCATGCTGCCGTTGATGTACAGCTCTTCAAGGTTTTCGACCTGCTTGTAGAAGCGATCGCTCAGGGCCTTGATGCGCACGTTTTCGGCAGCCATGTCTTCCTTGGCTACACGGAAAGCTTCGCCCATGCCGACGATCTGGTGGGTAGCCAGAGTACCCGAACGCATGCCGCGCTCGTGACCGCCGCCGTGCATGGTGGCTTCGATGCGCACGCGAGGCTTGCGGCTCACGTACAGCGCGCCGATGCCTTTAGGGCCATAGGTTTTGTGGGCAGAGAACGACATCAGGTCGACTTTCAGCTTGGACAGGTCGATATCGACCTTGCCAGTGGACTGAGCAGCGTCGACGTGCAACAACACACCCTTGGAGCGGGTCAGCTCGCCGATGGCGGCGATGTCGTTGATGGTGCCGATTTCGTTGTTCACGTGGATCACCGAAACCAGGATGGTGTCTTCACGCATCGCAGCTTCGATCATGGCCGGGGTGACGATACCGTCGGTGGTCGGCTCAAGGTAGGTGACCTCGAAACCTTCACGCTCCAGTTGGCGCATGGTGTCCAGGACAGCCTTGTGCTCAATCTTGGTGGTGATCAGGTGTTTGCCTTTGGTCGCGTAGAAATGCGCCGCGCCCTTGATAGCCAGGTTGTCGGACTCAGTGGCACCGGAGGTCCAGACGATTTCGCGCGGGTCGGCATTGACCAGGTCAGCCACCTGGCGACGAGCGTTCTCGACCGCTTCCTCGGCTTTCCAGCCGAATACGTGGGAACGGGAGGCCGGGTTGCCGAAGTTTCCGTCGACCAGCAGGCATTCGCTCATTTTTTGCGCGACACGCGGATCAACCGGGGTGGTCGCTGAGTAATCAAGGTAAATCGGCAATTTCATGGACTTTCTCCTAAATCAGGCTGGCTGGCGTGCCGTTAGCTCTTCGGCTGTCACTCGACGGCGGACGCTTCAATCTTGTCCAGACGCGGCGCCTTGGTGTTGCAACGGCGCTGGTCCTGACGCTGGGCTACTTCTTGCACCTCACGGCGAGTCACAAGATCAGCCAAGCTGATACCACTCAAAAACTCATGGATCTGCAGGCTCAAGTCACACCACAAGTGGTGCGTCAGGCAGGTGTCGCCGGCATGGCAATCACCCAAACCCTGGCATTTGGTGGCATCGACGGATTCGTTGACCGCATCGATTACCTGGGCTACCTGGATGCCCTGCATATCGCGGGACAATTGATAACCACCACCTGGACCACGAACACTGGAAACCAGATTGCTACGGCGCAATTTGGCGAACAACTGCTCGAGGTAGGACAGGGAAATGCCTTGGCGCTCGGAGATATCGGCCAGGGACACCGGCCCAGTTTGCGCGTGCAAGGCCAAGTCGAGCATGGCGGTCACCGCGTATCGGCCTTTTGTAGTCAGTCTCATGGACAAGTACCAAGGTGTTTCAGAATGGGAGCAAGTATGCGATTCCCGAGTATTTAAGTCAACTATAAGACCTAGTACTTTAGTCAGGATTACCCGTAAAAAGGGCGCGCGAATCATAGCAGGATGGGGTCGGATCGAACAGCGCAACCAGGCCTGCTGCAAGACCACTGAGCCAATGGAGATCAAATGTGGGAGCTGGCTTGCCTGCGATAGCTATCTATCAGCTAGCTTATAGGTTGCTGGCCCGCCGCAATCGCAGGCAAGCCAGCTCCCACAGTGGACCACGCTCAGCCTGCCTTGGTGGTAGCGGTTTCGTCCTTGATCTCAGCAAAATCTTCTTCGCGCAGTTCAGGCAGGTCTTTGGCACAGTACGGGCTGCCCAACTCCTTCAGCGCCCCGCACATGCCCTCCAGCTTGCCATCTACCGCCTGCAGATGATCAAGCAATTGACCAATCGCACGGGCCACCGGGTCGGGCATGTCTTCACTGACGCCATAGGCATCGAAACCAATCTTCTCGGCCATCGCCTTGCGCTTGGCCTCTTGCTCATCACCGGCTTGCGGCTTGACGATGATGCGGCCTGGAATGCCCACAACCGTGGCACCCGGCGGCACAGCCTTGGTCACTACCGCATTGGAGCCGACCTTCGCGCCGGCACCCACGGTAAACGGCCCGAGCACCTTGGCGCCCGCCCCTACTACCACGCCATCGCCCAGCGTTGGGTGGCGCTTACCCTTGTTCCAGGTGGTGCCGCCCAGGGTCACACCTTGATAGAGGGTGACGTCATCACCGATCTCAGCCGTTTCACCAATCACAATGCCCATGCCGTGATCGATAAAGAACCGGCGACCCACCTTGGCACCCGGATGGATCTCGATACCGGTCAACCAGCGCCCGAAGTTCGATACCAGCCGCGCCAGCCATTTCCAGCCCATGCCCCACAGGGCGCCGGACAAGCGGTGGATCCAGATCGCGTGCATGCCCGGGTAGCAGGTCAGCACTTCAAAGGCGTTGCGCGCCGCCGGGTCACGGTGGAAAACACTTTGGATATCTTCTCGCAAACGCTCGAACATTTTTAATCCTTCCGCTTTAGAAGCTCACCACGGGCCGCTTTCTGGGTTTCCGTGAGGATGCCACGCAATATGTTCATTTCAGCCCGGCTAACCGAGCTGCGGCCGTACAAACGACGCAGGCGCGCCATCAAGTGCCGTGGCTTTTCAGGGTCGAGGAATTCGATGGCGACCAGGGTTTGCTCCAGGTGCTCATAGAACCGCTCCAGCTCGTCCATGGTGGCCAACTCGCCACTTTTGGTCGATGCAACCTCTTCCTTTTCCACTTTGCTCGGCTGGCCTGCAGCGGCCAGCCAGGCCATGCGCACTTCATAAGTCAGCACCTGCACCGCAGCCCCGAGGTTCAGCGAGCTGAACTCAGGGTCTGAGGGGATATGCACGTGATAATGACATCGCTGCAGCTCTTCATTGGTCAGGCCGGAATCTTCACGGCCGAATACCAAGGCGATTTCAGCACCGCCAGCAGCCTCCTCCACCACTTTGGTGCCACATTCACGCGGATCCAGCAGCGGCCAAGGGATACGCCGGTCACGGGCGCTGGTGCCGAGTACCAGATTGCAGCCGACCAGGGCGTCCTCCAAGGTAGCGACCACCTGGGCATTTTCAAGCAAGTCATTGGCGCCGGACGCACGGGCATCAGCCTCGTGGTGCGGGAATACCCGCGGTTCGACCAGCACCAGGCGCGTCAGCCCCATGTTTTTCATGGCTCGCGCCACCCCGCCGATGTTGCCGGGATGACTGGTATTGACCAAGACGACACGAATGTTTTGCAGCAAGGGAGGCGCTCGCGGACACAGGAAAGGGGAGCAAATCTTACAGAACCGCCTAAGGTTATGCCATGAAAGCGAACGTCGCCCTTCACCTGGGGAAAGTTTCTGCTAGAATGCTCGGCTTTCTTTAACAACCTTAGGTGACCTATCCATGCAGCCCATGCTGAATATCGCGCTGCGCGCCGCCCGCAGCGCCAGTGAATTGATCTTCCGCTCCATCGAGCGCCTGGATACCATCAAGGTCGACGAAAAAGACGCCAAGGATTATGTATCCGAGGTGGATCGCGCCGCCGAACAGAAAATCATCGACGCCCTGCGCAAGGCCTACCCTACCCACGGCATCCTCGGTGAAGAAACCGGCCTGCATAAAGGCAGCGGCGAAGGCGAAGACTACCTGTGGATCATCGACCCACTGGATGGCACCACCAACTTCCTGCGCGGCATCCCGCACTTTGCCGTGAGCATCGCCTGCAAATACCGTGGCCGCCTGGAACACGCCGTTGTGCTGGACCCGGTTCGCCAGGAAGAATTCACCGCCAGCCGTGGCCGTGGCGCCCAACTGAACGGCCGCCGCCTGCGTGTCAGCGGCCGCACCAGCCTGGAAGGCGCCCTGCTGGGTACCGGCTTCCCCTTCCGTGACGACCAGATGGACAACCTGGAAAACTACCTGGGCATGTTCCGCGCGCTGGTTGGCCAGACCGCCGGCATCCGCCGCGCCGGTGCAGCCAGCCTGGACCTGGCGTATGTAGCCGCCGGTCGTTTTGATGCGTTCTGGGAGTCAGGCCTGTCCGAGTGGGACATGGCTGCTGGCGCTCTGCTGATTCAGGAAGCAGGCGGCCTGGTGAGCGACTTCACCGGCGGTCACGACTTCCTGGAGAAAGGCCACGTCGTGGCTGGCAACACCAAATGCTTCAAGGCAGTACTGACGGCGATCCAGCCGCACCTGCCGGCTTCGCTGAAGCGCTAAGCGAGCGAGCACAAAAAAAGCACCCCATGGGGTGCTTTTTTTATGCCTGGGATTTAGCAAAAAACCAATTCCAACTGACTCAATACAATCCAATGTGGGAGCTGACTTACCTGCGATGGCGGGCTGCCAACCAACTAATTAGTTACTGACCCACCGCTATCGCAGGCAAGCCAGCTCCCACATTTGGATCGAAACCAGACCTGGGGATTACTGCTGGTTCTGACCCAGGATCAGACGACCTTCCTTATCCACCGGAATCTGGCTGCCAGGGTCGCGCTCCATACGCACGGTGCCTTCCTTGCCGTCCAGGTTGTAACGCACGTCATAACCGACCACCTTGTCACTGATGTCGTTAACGGTGTTACAGCGAGTTTGCGTAGTGGTGTAGGTATCGCGGTTCTGCATACCTTCCTGAACCTTGTTACCGGCGTAGCCACCACCGACCGCACCGGCCACGGTGGCCAGCTTCTTACCGTTACCGCCACCAATCTGGTTGCCTAGCAGGCCACCCGCAAGTGCACCGACCACGGTACCGGCGATTTGATGTTGGTCCTGCACCGGACGCTGTCGGGTCACAGTGACGTCCTTGCACACCTCACGCGGGGTTTTAATCTGGGTTTTCACCGGCTGTACCGCCAGCACTTGCGCATACTCAGGGCCGCTTTTTACCAGGCTGTAGGTGGCAACAGCGCCTCCGGCAGTCACACCGACAGCACCCAATACCGCACCAACCAGCAACGACTTGTTCACATGAACCTCCTGACCATCACAAGCGGACCGAAAGATCCGCGCTATACCCAGCCTTGGAGCAAAAAAAAAGGCGCGAGTTCAATACTCGCGCCTTTCTTGTAACAGCGGATCAACAAACGCCCATCAAGGACGGTCGTCGACCTCCTTGTCGGTAGCGGCAGGAGGGATCAAGTCTTCGCTGTTGAGGTTCAGCCAGATCAGCACCACGTTGGCGATGTAGATCGACGAATAGGTACCCGCCAGAACGCCGATAAACAGCGCCAGGGAGAAGCCCCACAGGTTGTCGCCACCGAAGATCATCAGCGCAGCAATCGCCAGCAAGGTGGAGATCGACGTCGCCATGGTCCGCAGCAGGGTCTGGGTGGTGGAGATGTTGATGTTCTCGATCAACGATGCTTTGCGCAGCACCCGGAAGTTCTCACGAACCCGGTCGAATACCACGATGGTGTCGTTGAGCGAGTAACCAATGATCGCCAGCACAGCCGCCAATACGGTCAGGTCGAAGGTGATCTGGAAGTAGGCCAGGATACCCACGGTCACGATCACGTCGTGGATCAGCGACACAATGGCGCCGACACCGAACTTCCACTGAAAGCGGAATGCCAGGTAAATCATGATGCCGACCAGCGCCATCAGCATGCCGAGGCCGCCCTGGTCGCGCAGCTCTTCACCCACTTGCGGGCCAACAAACTCGACGCGCTTGACCGACGCCGGGTTGTCACCACCCACCTTTTGCAAGGCCTCTGCTACCTGGTGACCCAATTGCGGGTCTTCGCCAGGCATGCGCACCAGCAGGTCAGTGGTAGCGCCGAAGCTCTGCACCACGGCTTCGTGATAGCCGGCCTTGACCAGCTCGCTGCGCACCAGGGTAACGTCGGCCGGCTTCTCGTAGGTCAGCTCGATGAGCGTACCGCCGGTGAAGTCCAGGCCGTAGTTCAGGCCCTTATGGAACCAGCTGAACAACGCCAGTACGGTAAGGAGCACGGTGACGCCGAACGCAACGTTGCGAACGCCCATGAAGTTGATTGTACGTAACATGGCAGCCCCTTAAATCCACAACTTCTTGAAGTCACGCCCGCCAAAGATCAGGTTGACCATTGCGCGGGTCACCATGATGGCCGTGAACATCGAGGTAAAGATCCCGAGGGACATGGTCACCGCAAAGCCTTTCACCGGGCCTGTGCCCATGGCGAAGAGAATCCCGCCGACCAACAGTGTGGTCAGGTTGGAGTCGAGGATCGCGGTAAATGCCCGGCCGAAGCCTTCGTTGATTGCACGCTGTACGGTCATGCCGGCGGCGATCTCTTCACGAATCCGCGAGAAGATCAGCACGTTGGCGTCCACCGCCATACCCATGGTGAGTACGATACCGGCGATACCTGGCAGGGTCAGCGTGGCGCCCAGCAACGACATCAGCGCCAGCAGCATCACCATGTTGCCCGCCAGGGCGACAGTGGCGATCACACCAAAGAAGCGGTAGATGGCGATGATGAACAGCGACACGAACAGCATGCCCCACAGCGCCGCATCGACACCCTTGGTGATGTTGTCGGCACCCAGGCTCGGGCCAATGGTACGTTCTTCAGCGAAGTACATCGGTGCAGCCAGGCCACCGGCACGCAGCAGCAATGCCAACTCGGAAGACTCGCCCTGGCCATTCAGGCCCGTGATACGGAACTGAGCACCCAGCGGCGACTGGATGGTCGCCAGACTGATGATCTTCTTCTCTTCCTTGAAGGTCTGCACCGGCACGTCTTTCTCGACACCGTTGACCATCTGCTTGGTGTAGGTGGTCACCGGGCGCTGCTCGATGAAGATCACCGCCATGCTGCGACCGACGTTGCTGCGCGTGGCGCGGCTCATCAGTTCGCCGCCATGGCCATCCAGACGGATGTTCACTTCAGGCGTGCCGTGCTCGCCGAAACCCGCCTTGGCGTCGGTCACCTGGTCACCGGTGATGATCAAACCACGCTCGATCAGAGCTGGAGGACGGTTGCCTTCACGGAATTCGAATTCTTCGGAAGTGGCACGCGTAGCGCCTGGGTCTGCCGCGAGACGGAACTCCAGGTTGGCGGTCTTGCCGAGGATACGCTTGGCTTCAGCGGTGTCCTGTACGCCTGGCAGCTCAACCACGATGCGGTTGGCGCCCTGGCGCTGCACGATTGGCTCTGCCACACCCAGCTCGTTGACGCGGTTACGGACCGTGGTCAAGTTCTGCTTGATGGAATATTCGCGGATTTCAGCGATCTTGGCCGGGCTCATCGCCAGACGCAGCACCGCTTGACCATTGAGGTCGGCCGGTACGATGTCGAAGTCATTGAAGTTCTTGCGGATCAGCGCACGGGCCTGTTCGCGGGATGCTTCGTCAGCAAAGCCCAACTGAATGGCACCGTTGAGCTGCGGCAGGCTGCGGTAGCGCAGCTTCTCTTTGCGCAGCAGGCTCTTCACGTCGCCTTCGTAGACCTTCAGACGTGCGTCCAGGGCCTTGTCCATGTCGACTTCCAGCAGGAAGTGCACACCACCGGACAAGTCCAGACCCAGCTTCATCGGGTGCGCGCCAATGCTGCGCAGCCATTGTGGCGTGGTCTGGGCCAGGTTGAGCGCGACAACATAGTCGTCACCCATGGCCTTGCGTACGACGTCCTTGGCCGGCAATTGGTCTTCTTGCTTGGTCAGGCGCAACAAGCCGCCTTTGGAACCAGCTGCCAAGGTTGCCGCTTTAACCTGGATGCCCGCGTCAGCCAGCGCTTTGCTAGCGCGTTCCAGATCAGCCTGATTGACCTGCAGCGAAGTGCTGGCGCCAGAGATCTGGATCGCCGGGTCATCAGGATAGAGATTGGGAGCGGAATAAATAAAACCGATCGCCAGCACCGCCAGGATCAGTACGTATTTCCACAGAGGGTATTTGTTCAGCATCACGCCGCCCGCTTATAACGCGGGGCGCCTTGCGCGCCCCGTCGATTGGTAAAGGTTGTTACTTAGATCGCTTTGAGCGTGCCTTTAGGCAGCGTGGCGGCGATAGCGCCCTTCTGGAACTTCATTTCCACGGTGTCGGAGACTTCCAGTACCACGAAAGCATCGGAAACCTTGGTGATCTTGCCGGCGATGCCGCCAGTGGTCACGACTTCGTCGCCTTTTTGCAGGCTGCCCAGCAGGTTTTTCTGCTCTTTGGCACGCTTGGCCTGTGGACGCCAGATCATCAGGTAGAAGATGACCAGGAAGCCGACCAGGAAAATCCACTCGAAACCACCGCCCATAGGGCCGGCGGCAGCAGGCGCAGCGGCGTCAGCCATGGCGTTAGAGATAAAAAAGCTCATTTAGCACTCCAGTTGCAAATAGTGAATCTTAGGGTCGGAAAACTCAGTCCAAGGGCGGCACAGGGAGGCCACGCTTGGCATAGAAGGCATCGACGAAGGCGGCCAATGTACCCTGTTGAATAGCCTCGCGCAAACCAGCCATCAGGACTTGGTAGTGACGCAAATTGTGGATGGTATTCAACATGCTACCCAGCATTTCCCCGCACTTATCCAGATGGTGCAGATAAGCACGGGAGAAGTTCTGGCAGGTGTAGCAGTCACAGGTAGGATCCAGCGGCGAATCATCATGGCGATGGAACGCGTTACGGATCTTCAGCACGCCTGTATCAATGAACAGATGCCCATTGCGGGCATTACGGGTTGGCATCACGCAATCGAACATGTCCACACCGCGGCGCACACCCTCTACGAGATCTTCCGGTTTGCCAACGCCCATAAGGTAACGAGGTTTGTCAGCTGGCATCAGGCCCGGCAGGTAATCCAGCACCTTGATCATTTCGTGCTTGGGCTCGCCCACCGACAAACCGCCGATGGCCAGGCCGTCGAAGCCGATCTTGTCGAGGCCTTCCAGCGAGCGTTTACGCAGGCTTTCATGCATACCGCCCTGGACAATACCGAACAGCGCCGCGGTGTTATCGCCATGGGCGTTCTTCGAACGCTGGGCCCAACGCAGCGACAACTCCATGGAGATACGCGCCACCTCTTCATCGGCCGGGTACGGCGTGCACTCGTCGAAAATCATCACGATGTCCGAGCCCAGGTCGCGCTGTACCTGCATCGACTCTTCCGGGCCCATGAACACCTTGGCGCCGTCGACCGGCGAGGCAAAGGTCACGCCCTCTTCCTTGATCTTGCGCATGGCGCCCAGGCTGAACACCTGGAAACCACCGGAGTCGGTAAGGATCGGGCCTTGCCACTTCATGAAGTCATGCAGGTCGCCGTGCTTCTTGATCACTTCCGTGCCCGGGCGTAGCCACAGGTGGAAGGTATTGCCGAGGATAATCTCGGCACCGGTGGCGACGATGTCACGGGGCAACATGCCTTTGACGGTGCCATAGGTGCCGACCGGCATGAACGCCGGGGTCTCCACAGTGCCGCGCGGGAAGGTCAGGCGACCGCGACGGGCTTTGCCGTCCGTAGCGAGCAATTCAAACGACATACGACTCATAAGTTGTCCTCAGGGCCGCGCGGCGCCGGGTTACGGGTGATAAACATCGCATCACCGTAGCTGAAAAAACGGTACTCGTTAGCGATGGCAGCCTGGTAGGCAGCCATCGTTTCCGGGTAACCGGCAAATGCCGACACCAGCATCAACAGCGTGGATTCGGGCAAATGGAAGTTGGTGACCAGGCAATCGACCACATGAAAGGGTCGCCCTGGAAAAATGAAGATATCGGTGTCGCCACTGAACGGCTTGAGCACGCCGTCACGCGCTGCACTCTCCAGCGAACGCACGCTGGTGGTACCCACGGCAACCACTCGACCGCCCCGCGCCTTGCACGCCGCCACCGCATCCACCACGTCCTGGCTGACTTCCAGCCATTCGCTGTGCATATGGTGGTCTTCGATGTTATCCACACGCACCGGCTGAAACGTACCGGCCCCCACGTGCAGAGTTACATAGGCGGTGTCGACGCCCTTGGCGGCAATCGCATCCAGCAGTGGCTGGTCGAAATGCAGCCCGGCAGTCGGGGCGGCGACGGCGCCGAGGCGCTGTGAGTACACGGTCTGATAGCGCTCGCGGTCCGCGTCTTCGTCGGGGCGGTCTATATAAGGAGGCAACGGCATATGGCCGACGCGGTCCAACAGTGGCAACACTTCTTCGGCAAACTTGAGCTCGAACAAGGCATCGTGCCGCGCGACCATCTCGGCTTCGCCACCGCCCTCAATCAGGATGCTCGACCCCGGTTTGGGCGACTTGCTGGAGCGCACATGGGCCAGCACGCGATGGCTGTCCAGCACCCGCTCCACCAGGATTTCCAGCTTGCCGCCGGAAGCTTTCTGGCCAAACAGCCGCGCCGGAATCACCCGGGTATTGTTGAAAACCATCAGATCGCCTGGGCGCAAATGCTCAAGCAAATCAGTGAATTGACGGTGTGCGAGGGCACCGCTGGGCCCATCAAGGGTCAGCAGTCGACTGGCGCGACGCTCGGCCAAAGGGTGGCGAGCGATCAGCGAATCAGGGAGCTCAAAAGTAAAGTCAGCAACGCGCATGATGGGGTTCGTCTAGCAGGGCCGGGAAGTCTAGCGGAAATAGTGAAAATAGACCATGAAACGTGATTGACCAACGGTAATCTCATCTCTATACTTCGCCGCCATTGAGCCCTGATGGCGGAATTGGTAGACGCGGCGGATTCAAAATCCGTTTTCGAAAGGAGTGGGAGTTCGAGTCTCCCTCGGGGCACCATCTTAAAGAAAGACCTTGAAATTCAAGGTCTTTTTTTTCGCCTGCAAAAAAGTGCCAGGCGTGGCAGTGGAGGGAGCGGGACCATGGAGTTGACGCTTGAAGCGGTTGCGTTGTTTGCGCTGAAGCTGGTGCATGAGACTGACGACGGCAGCCCTTTGCTGCGCGATGATCCGGCGATGGAGGGTTATGAGCGCGAAGTGTTTGGGTTGTTGGTGCGTCAGAAAAAACTGGCCGAGATCCAAGTGAAGCTTAATGAATGTCTGTCATTGGCACTCGACACCCTGGGCGGCGCCGATACCGTCATGGGTCGCGAGTTGCAGCGGCTCGCAATGGACGCGCGCCAAGCACATACCCTGGAGGCACTCGACGCCCCGCTCCACGCACTCAAGGATTACCTGAAAGCCATCCTGTGACGCGCACTTACTTACGCCCCTCTACCGCCATCCGCACCGCCAAGCCCATCAACACCGACCCCATCAGCCAGCGCTGCACAACCTGCCAACCCGGCCGGGTCACGAAGAACACCGCGATAGAACCCGCCATGCAGGCAATCACCGCGTTGACGCTCACACTGATAAGAATCTGCAGGGAGCCCAGCGCCAGGGATTGCATCAGCACACTGCCATGACCATTCGGGTCGATGAACTGGGGCAGCAACGACAAATACATCACCGCCACTTTGGGATTGAGCAGGTTGGTGACCAGCCCCATGGTGACCAACTTGCGCGGGCTGTCCTTGGGCAAGTCGCGCACCTGGAATGGCGAGCGCCCACCCGGCTTGACCGCCTGCCAGGCCAGGTACACCAGGTACAACGCCCCGCCGAGCCGCAGCGCGTCGTAGGCAAAAGGCACCGCCATCACCAACGCGGTGATACCCAGTGCCGCGCACACCATATACACCAAAAACCCCAGCGCCACCCCGCCCAGGGAAATCAACCCGGCCGTGCGCCCCTGGCAGATGGAGCGGGAAATCAGGTAGATCATGTTCGGCCCGGGTGTCAGTACCATGCCGAGTGAAATCAGGCCGTAGGCGAGCAAGCTGGACATATCAGGCATGGATTGGCTCCTGGTTTTTTATGCTGCCAGCGTGAAATCCTTCGCCGACGCGGTCGTGTTGAGCGTCATGCTAGGGGCTTGCAGGCCCAGGCGTTAGATACAGATCCGCAAGCAAAACGTCATACACCGACGGCACCCCTTACCCAGGACAGGCACATGATCGACTTCAACAACAAAGGCTTCTTCAAGCTCAAGCAAAACAACGAATACGCCGAACGCGTAGCGGCCCTGCTGCTGGACGGCGAAGAAGTGGTCGACGCCTACAAAGCCATGCGCGACGGCGTCGTGTTCACCACCAAACGCATCATCGCGGTGAACGTGCAGGGGATTACCGGCAGCAAGAAGGATTTCACCTCATTGCCATACAAGAACATCGTGGCGTACTCGGTGGAAACGTCAGGGACGTTTGACTTGGATTCGGAGTTGGAGATTTATTTTTCGTCGTTGGGGAAGGTGAAATTCGAATTCACTGGCAAGACCTCGATCGTGGAAATCTCCCAGCTGATTTCCAAGCACCTGCTGAGTTGATCCACAGGCACAAAAAAGACCTTGGTGTTTCAAGGTCTTTTTTATTGCGGCTCAACTGATACACATTGCTCAAAATGTGGGAGCTGGCTTGCCTGCGATGCCCTTTAAGGAAAAATCACAGCCGCTGATTCACTTAATACTCGGACACATTTTCATTCCCGCCACCTACTCAAACGCCTGCAATACCAAACCGCCCCACTGAACGCTGCTCCCAAAACCACAACCCCATTCCCAACCAACCAAAGCCCAAAATTCCTGCTCTGATCCGCATCCCCTTGATAAAACGGCCCAAAATACGCAGACACGACCACCACCAAACCGTTAAACACTCCGAGCGCCACTACAACCACCCCGACGACAAACACCACGCCCTTAATCAACTTCATATGACCTTCCAAAACCAGATCTCCCTGGACTCGTGATAGTCCGAGAACGTCCCCTCAATCGAGAATCCCAGCTGGATACGCGGATAACTCAGCCAATCCGTCAACCGCCGTCCATTCCAAAGGTCAATGTGGTCACCGCTGCGATTGCCAAACGTCTCATTCCCTCGGCGCCAAAAATCTTTGAAAAAGATAATGCCTTGCTGCCCCGCCAACACTTCTTCGAAATCCTCAGTTTTTATCTTCTTCGGACGCTGCAAGCCGGGGATATTCGCGCCACTTAGAGCTTTGGCCATCTCCTCAGCCGCCAACACATGGCCCTCACTCTTGGCATGCTGCCAACAATAGCGCACACCTCTCAACCGGCTCAGGTCGGCGCCTGACCTGCGCAGTGCTACGCCAAGATGAATGGCGCATTGGTCACTGAAGTTTTTGGCGCCGTTGGTTCTACAAGGGGCGGCGTCTCCGAAGATTTCCGGATGGTTTTTCCATAGGGAGTTGAACGTCAGCATTAAGCGCTTCCATCGCGTATTTTTCACACGAACGTAGCAAACGCTTTGCCGAGAATGGTGAGGTCAGGCGCAAATCAGAACGGTCCTACTTGTGTGTAGGCTTTGGATGCAGGCTAAAGCTCACACTGTTAATGAAATACCCGAGACGCTTGAGTTTTCTGGTTGGGGGATTTTTTCAGAGCGCCTACCCCACGATGCCAAGATGCTGCGGCAGTGCTTGGCTGAGCTCGCGACCTATTACCCGGACCTTGCGTCGCGGGTTCAGCAAGGCTTTTTTGTAGGAGCGAGCTTGCTCGCGAAAAACGTCAACGATGACGCGTGCTTCCTGAATGAATGCGACGCCTGTGAGCTTTTCGCGAGCAAGCTCGCTCCTACAGAGGACGGTGATGCGTGCCAGCCTGGGCGCCTCACTTGGGCTGGAATGTCTCCAAGTACGCCAGGATATTTTCAATCTTCTCCTGATCACTGATCCCCCAGAAGTTCATCCGCGTGCCACTGACCACCGACTTCGGGTCTTCAATGTAGGCCGCCAGTTTTTCCCGCGTCCATACCACGCCCGAGTTCTTCATCGCATCCGAGTACTGGTAGTCCGTGGTGGTACCGGCAGGCCGGCCAATGATGCCGTTCAGTTCCGGGCCAAAACCACCTCGCGCGCCTTCACCAATGCTGTGGCAGCCGCCGCAGGTCTTGGTAAAGAGTTTGCCGCCCGCCTCGGCGTCGCCCGCAGCGAACGCGGGTGCGGCGATAACGGTCAGGGCGAGGGTCAATAACACATACTTCATTCAGGTCTCCCTATCGGCTGTTGACGTCGATTATGCCTGCTCGTACGGCCTTTCCCCCAGCCTCTCCACCAGGCGTACCAGGTAACCGTCCGGGTCTTGCACGATGAACTGGCGCTGCCCGGCCTCCACGTCACCGGCTCGGTACCAGGCGTCTTCTACATCACAGAACAATGGCCAGCCAATTTGCGCCAGGCGTTGCAGGATGGGCGCCACGGAGGGCACATCGATTTGCAGGTTGATGCCGCGGCCGAACGGTGGCTGCAACGGTGCGGTCAGCCACTGACCGGCCACGGGGTCGTATTGTTCAAGCATGATTTGCGCGCCGTTCAGGTCGAGGTAGGCAAAGCCTTCTTCAGCGCGCTGATAGGCAATGGCGAAACCTAACTGTTCGACCCAGAACGCCAGGCTTGCGGCGAGGCGGGTGACGATCAGTTCCGGCACGAGTGGGTTACGGTTGAACATGGCATTCCTTGGGCGGCAGGGTGGCGTTCACCTTAACGGATTGTCGTGCCCATGGCTCACAAGTGGCCAAACGACCACCCATCGTTTAAAAAACATCCAATCGAACCTATATACCCAACCCCTACTCCACCTTACTGAACCCCTGATGGTGGAGTAAGGATCATGGCTCAGCCATCGATTTTGGTATTGGAAGACGACGAGATCATTCGGGCGTTGATGGTGGATGTGCTGGAAGACTTTGGTGCGGTGGTGACATCGTTTGCATCGGCAGACGAAGGGATGATTTACCTGGAGCGCGGCGATGAACCGGTGGATTTGATTGTCAGTGATATTCAAATGCCCGGCTTGCTCAATGGTTATGACTTGAGCCGCGTCGTCGCCCATCGCTGGCCTGAAGTACAGGTGGTGCTGACCTCAGGTAATACAAAAATCGCCGCCGAGTTGGGCAGTTCCGTGCGGTTTCTGCCCAAGCCCTGGAGTACCGACCACTTGCTTGAGTGCGTGCAGACAGCATTGACGCACTAGGGCCTGTCCCTGCATTGATAGCAGCGCGACATCATTTCAACCGAACTTGAGGGCCCGTTCTGCGGTCATGTAAAGGGCAGGGAGCGACTTTTCTGATCCGCTGGTCAGCCTTTTCGCTTATGCGTTCAGCTGACGACAATGAGTTGTGTAGAATCATCGCCCATTTTCACGCGTCATTCATGGCCGACAGGCCCACAGTTCGAGCTCATTGAATGCATTCACAGGCCCATGACGTTGGTGCGCCCTCCTTGTTGGAAACGTTGCGCACGGGCACGGGCCTGCTGCATGTGGCGTTGGAACAGCGCCTGCCGTTTTTTTCCGAGCGCCTGGATGCCCAGTGGTATCGGCGCTTGCTGCAGGCGTACTACGGCTTTTATCAGCCGATGGAAGCGGCGCTGTATGACAGCGGGTTGATTCCCGAGGGATATGAGTCTGCGTTGCGTGTGAAAACGCCAACCCTGGTCCATGACCTGCACGCACTCGGCCTGACTGACCACGCCATCCATGCCCTGCCTCGCTGTACCCAACTCCCCGGATTAGACACACCGGCTGCGTGCCTCGGCGCCCTGTATGTGCTGGAAGGCGCCACCCTGGGCGGCCAAGTGCTACGCCGGGAAATGGCCCTGCGCCTGGATGTGAACGCCGACAACGGCGGTGCCTTTCTCAATGTATACGGCGCCGAGACCGGACGGCGCTGGAAAGATTTCCTCGATTATCTGGGCCGCCAGCCACTTGATACACAGGCCGCCGTGCGCGCGGTGATGGCAGCCCGCTCGACATTCAGCGGCTTTGAGCAATGGCTCGACAGCCAGGAGGTATTGCTATGAAACCCGAAGATTTTGAAGAGCTGCTTGCCAACTGCGCCGATGAACCCATTCGTTTTCCGGGGGCCATCCAGCCCCACGGCGTGCTGCTGACCTTGTCGGAACCTGGCCTGAACATCATTCAGGTAAGTGCCAACGTTGGTACGTTGTTCGGCCACGCCCCCGAGGCGCTGTTGGATCAACCGTTGCACAGATTGATTGGCGAGGAGTACGCCCAGGCCGTGCAAACCATGGCCGAGGACAGCGCATTCCTGGACTCGCCGCCCTTGCTGCTCACCTTCAAGGGTGAGCAGTTCGAAGGCCTGTTGCATCGCCACCAGGGCGTGTTAGTGCTGGAATTCGAACCACGGCTCAAGGATTTCAAACCCCGAGCGCACAATGGCCGCACCAGCAACCTGGGCAAGATGCTGCACCGCCTGCAATCGGCAAAGACCTTGGAGGCGCTCTACGCCATCAGCGTCAACGAAATCCAGGCCATGACCGGTTATGACCGGGTGCTCATCTATCGCTTCGAAGAGGAAGGCCATGGCCAGGTGATCGCCGAGGCCTCAGCGCCATCCATGGAATTGTTCAACGGGCTGTTCTTCCCCGCGTCCGACATCCCTGAGCAGGCTCGCGAGCTGTATCGCACCAACTGGCTACGGATCATCCCGAATGCGTCCTACGAACCGGTGCCGCTGCTGCCCAAATTGCGCCCGGACACCGGGCAGCCCCTGGACCTGAGCTTCGCCACCCTGCGCAGCGTGTCACCGATTCACTGCCAGTACATGCAGAACATGGGCGTGTTGTCGTCCATGAGTATTTCATTGATGAAGGGCGACAAACTCTGGGGCCTGATCAGTTGCGGCAACCGTGAGCCGCTGCTGGTACCTAATGACCTGCGCATGGCCTGCCAGACCATCGGCCAGGTGCTGTCATTGCAGATCAGTGCCATGGAGACCCTGGAGCTGACCCGCCAGCGCGACGAGAAAGTCGAAGCGCTGGCGCTGCTGGACCAAGCGATGAAAGCCTCTGCCAATAACGTCTTCGACGGCTTGGCCCAACAAGGCCGAATGCTGCTGGACCTGACCCTCTCCGGCGGCGTGGCGATCATCGAAGATAAACAACTGCACCGCTACGGCAACTGCCCGGAACCGGCGCAGATACGCGCGCTGCACAAGTGGTTGCAGGGCAAGGGTGAGCCGGTTTTTTCCAGCCATCACCTGGCCTCGGTTTACCCGCCTGCCGCCGAGTATCAGAGCATGGCCAGTGGTGTGCTCGCCATGAGTTTGCCCAAGCCTGTGGATAACGGTGTGTTGTGGTTTCGCCCGGAAGTCAAAGAGAACATCCATTGGAGCGGCGACCCGAACAAGCCGCTGAACCTGGAAACCTGCGACGCGGGCATGCGCCTTCGCCCACGCACCTCGTTTGAAATCTGGAAGGTGGAAATGGCCGGCATCTCCACCAAATGGAGCCATGGCGACCTGTTTGCCGCCAACGATTTGCGCCGCTCGGCCTTGGAGAACGACCTGTCCCGGCAGGTGCTGCGCGAGCAACAAGCGGTGCGTGCGCGGGACGAGCTGGTGGCGGTGGTTTCCCACGACCTGCGCAACCCGATGACGGTCATCTCCATGCTCTGCGGCATGATGCAAAAAGCCTTCAGCTCCGATGGCCCCCACACTTCACGGCGTATCTCTTCAGCGATCGACACCATGCAACAGGCCGCCGGGCGCATGAATGTGTTGCTGGAAGACTTGCTCGACACCTCGAAAATCGAAGCCGGGCGCTATGTGGTCAAGCCGGTGGCGCTGGACGTCAGCCAGATCTTTGAAGAGGCGTATTCGTTGCTGGCCCCCCTGGCCACGGAAAAAGGCATTGATCTGTCGTTCAATGCCGAGCCGGGACTGCAAATAAAGGCCGACCCGGAGCGCTTGTTCCAGGTGCTGTCGAACCTGATCGGCAATGCGATCAAGTTCACTCCGCGCCAGGGCAATATCGGCATCAGCGCCATGAGCAATGGCGAGGAGATTGTATTTTCGGTGCGCGATTCGGGTGAAGGCATTGCACCGCACGACTTGCCCCATGTATTCGATCGCTATTGGACCCAGACTGAAAACAACCCCACGGGCAGCGGGCTGGGGCTGTATATCACCCAGGGGATTGTCCAGGCCCATGGTGGACGAATCGAGGCCGAAAGCGAACTGGGACGCGGCAGTGAATTCAGGTTTACGGTGCCAAAGCCAGCTTGAAACGCGCATAAATCCTACAAGCCAACATAGGGTTACCTATGGCCGGGAACGAAAAACCCGGCCAGCTCCACTCACTCAATGCGCAGTCAAAGGGAGTATTGATGCGACAACAGTCCTCCAATTGAGTAAGTGGTTTTACCGATGATCATTGGCAATTCGTTTGACAGCTTCAGCTATAACATCCAGCAAGGCTTTAAAGATAACCAGCCTCCAGGCAATCCCGCACCCACCTCTTCGCCGGTTGGCAGCCCCCCACAGGGGCAGGACACGCGACCAAAACCCAAAGATTCGGGTATGACCTCCCTTGGAGGAGGCAAACTGCTTTAAACCGTTACCAGTCACCGGCAACGAGTGCAGCGCACCGCGTTGCACTTGCGTTAACAAAACACTGACATCCTCTGCGTTATCCTTTCCAGTTCCACTTGGTATGAGCTGCATTCTTCATGGGTCAACCTGAAATCCTGCCTGCCGTGATCACCGGCCCCTTGCTAAGACGCCTGGAACCACAGCGCCTGGTTATCTGGTTGGTGGGCAGTCGTGCCCTGCCCCTGTGCTTGCGGCTGCAATTACCCTCGGGCGAGGCGCTGGATATCCCGCTCGATGCAACGCACTGCCAAGTCGTACCCGTCGGGCGCCATGCCTTTATCCACCTGATCGACATAGCCCTGGGCGACGCCCTGCCACAGGATGAAATCATCGGTTACGACCTGTTGATCGACGGCCTCGGCATTGCACAATGGGCACCCCACTTGCTGTATGGCGACGCGACTACGCCTAGTTTCGTGCTGCATAGCCGCATCCACCACTTGGTGCATGGCTCGTGCCGCAAACCCCACCACCGTGCCGACGAAGGCTTGCTGTGTGTCGACCGCCTGTTGGCGGACGCCCGCACACCGCTCGAACGCCCAGCCTTGCTGATGATGAATGGCGACCAGATCTACGCCGACGACGTCGCAGGGCCCATGCTGCGGGCCATTCATGGGCTGATTACGCGCCTGGGCCTGTACGATGAGTTTCTGGAGGGCGCGGTGGTGAGCGACAGCGCCAGCCTTTATGGGCATCGCGCCAGCTATTACCACCGAGCCGACCTGCTCCCTGCGCTGGACAGTAACGAGACCTTGCGCGAACGCTTTTTCGGCGGCGTGAAGAAACCAATCTTCACCAGCAGCACCGCCGACAATCACCTGGTGACCTTTGCCGAAGTGATCGCCATGTACCTGCTGGCCTGGTCGCCGACACCCTGGACGCTGATCACACCAGAACCGCCGCCGCTGAGTGCGCAAGAACAACAACGCTATGCCCGCGAACAGGTTCATATCGACCAGTTCCGCAACGGCCTGCCTGGGGTGGCGCGGGTGTTCGCGCACCTGTCGACGCTGATGATGTTCGACGATCACGACATCACCGATGACTGGAACCTCAGCGCGCAGTGGGAAGAAACCGCCTACGGCCACCCCTTCTCCAAGCGCATCATCGGCAATGCCTTGCTGGCGTATCTGTTATGCCAAGGCTGGGGCAACCAGCCCCAGGTGTTTGGCGAACTGCTGGGCCAAACCCAGGCACTGACCGGCCAGGTACAGGCCAATCATCTCGACGCGACGGCGCAAGACGCGTTGCTGGACGCCTTGCTGAAATTCCAGCAGTGGCACTACGTATTGCCCACCACCCCGGCGCTGGTGGTACTCGACACCCGCACCCGACGCTGGCGCAGCGAGTTCACCCTCAAGCAACCTTCCGGCCTACTGGACTGGGAAGCCTTGAGCGAACTGCAACAAGCCCTGCTGGACCACCCATCCGCCATCATTGTCTCGCCCGCGCCGGTCTTTGGCGTCAAGCTGATCGAGACAGTGCAAAAAGTCTTCAGCTGGTGCGGTTTTCCCCTACTGGTGGACGCCGAGAACTGGATGGCCCACCGCGGCGCCGCCCAAGTGATTTTGAATATCTTCC
Source organism: Pseudomonas sp. AM4(2022) (assembly GCF_036346515.1). Classification (NCBI taxonomy): domain Bacteria; kingdom Pseudomonadati; phylum Pseudomonadota; class Gammaproteobacteria; order Pseudomonadales; family Pseudomonadaceae; genus Pseudomonas; species Pseudomonas sp. AM4(2022). The sequence goes on along the minus strand of NZ_JAOTNW010000011.1, from coordinate 62,838 downwards.
GCCACTCACGCACACCGGGTAACTACGTGATCCTTTCCGGTGACGTGCATTACTCGTTTGTCTACCAAGTGCTGATCCGCCACCGCAACGGCGGCCCCAAGATCTGGCAAATCACCAGCAGTGGCATCAAGAACGAGTTCCCGCCGCGCCTGCTGGAATGGTTCGATCGCCTCAACCGCTGGCTCTACTCCCCGCGTTCGCCGCTCAACTGGTTTACCCGCCGCCGCACCATGCAGGTGGTGCCCTATATTCCAGAGCATGCCGAAGCGGGTGAGCGGTTGTGGAACTCGGCGGGCATTGGCCAAGTGTTTTTCAATGAGCAGGGCCAACCGCAGGAGATTTACCAGCACAACGCGGATGGACGGCCTCGGACTAAAATGATGGCGCCAGAAAAATAGCGTTTCGCCACTCGTCATAAGCAGCACACCTGCCCTATTCAAACCGCGCAAGCGCCGATGTACAGTAGCGCCAGCCACGGAGTATCGGCGTCAACCATGACTGGCCTTGGGCGCCAGCCCCCGCAGGAAGCGCGCAGATGGACGATACATCCGGCAAAGAACCGCTACGCAATGAGGTGTCCGACCTTAACGTCGACCTGTTGCACGCCATTATGGAACTGGTCAGTGATGGCATCTGGGACTGGAACGCCAATACCGGCTTCGTCTACCGCAATCCCGGATGGTACGAAATGCTTGGCTACTCCCACCACTCCCTGGAAAACAGCGTCTTCACCTGGGAGAACGTGATCCACCCCGAGGATTATCCTCGCGTGATGGCGGTGTTCGATGACTACATCAGCCAACGCGCTGCTCATTACCGGGCCGAATACCGTTGTCGCAAAAAAGACGGTACGTACCTCTGGATCGAGGACCGTGGCTACGTCATTGCCCGTAACCCCGACGGTTCAGTGGCGCGCATGGTCGGCGCACACCGCGATATTCATGCGCGCAAATGCTCCATCGAACAGTTGCAAAAACGCAACCAGTCCCTGGAAGCACTGGTTGCGCAGCGCACCCTTGAGTTGTCGCGCGTCAACCAGCAACTGCAATTGCAGCTGGACGAAAACCGCTCTTTGGCCGAGCGCGACGCCCTGACGCGCATCGCCAACCGGTACCGCCTGGAAAAAGTGCTGCTGGAGGAATGCGACCGCGCCGAGCGCTTCCGCCTGCCCTTGGCACTGGTGGCTATGGATGTCGATGACTTCAAGCCGATCAATGACCAATACGGCCACGGCGTCGGCGACCAGACCCTGATACGGGTGGTGGAACACCTGGAAGCCTGCGTACGTAAAAGCGACTTGCTGGCGCGCTGGGGCGGCGATGAGTTTATGGTGGTGCTGCCCAAAAGCAACCTGGACACGGCCAAAGAGTTGGCCGAAAGGATTCGCCATAAAATCAAGACGACGGCCCCCTTGGGCGCGTTGAACGTTACCCTGAGCCTGGGCGTAGTAGAGCGGCGCATGGGTGAATCCCCGGCTGCGCTGATGGCGCGGGCCGATCAAGCCTTGTATCGGTCCAAGGCGGCGGGCAAGGATGGGGTGTCGGAATAGGCCGCAGCTCCTTCCAAGGTGGAATGACCCGGCAACTTTATTTCGTTTGCGGCAAGGCCAGGCGCACGGCTTAGATAGCGCTGCGCCCACCACTGTCGAGTCCCAGAGTCATGAGCCACGCTAGCATCAGCCAGTCGATCTCCACCGTTCACCCCATCAGCCTGAGCCACGGTAAAAACGCAGAAGTCTGGGACACGGCGGGCAAGCGTTACATCGACTTTGTCGGCGGTATCGGCGTACTCAACCTGGGTCATTGCCACCCGGCCGTGGTGGCGGCCATTTGCGAGCAAGCCACCCGGCTCACCCATTACGCATTCAACGCCGCGCCGCATACGCCTTACATCGAGTTGATGCAACGTCTCAGCGCCTTTATCCCGGTGGGTTACCCCGTCAGCGGCATGCTCACCAACAGCGGCGCAGAAGCGGCAGAAAACGCCCTGAAGATCGCCCGTGGTGCCACCTCGCGCACGGCGGTGATCGCCTTTGACGGCGCCTTCCACGGGCGCACCCTCGCGACCCTCAACCTCAATGGCAAGGTCGCGCCCTACAAGCAGAAGGTCGGTGTACTGCCCGGCCCTGTGTATCACCTGCCCTACCCCAGTACCGATAACGGCGTGACCTGCGCCGAAGCGCTGAAGGCCATGGAGCGTCTGTTCAGCGTGGAAATCGACGTAACCGATGTGGCCTGCTTCATCATCGAGCCGGTACAGGGCGAAGGCGGTTTTCTCGCCCTGGACACTGAGTTCGCCCAGGCCCTGCGGCGCTTCTGCGACCAGCACAACATCCTGCTGATCATCGATGAAATCCAGTCGGGTTTTGGTCGCACCGGCCAGCGTTTCGCCTTCTCGCGCCTGGGCATCGAGCCGGACCTGCTGCTGCTCGGCAAAAGCATCGCCGGCGGCATGCCGCTGGGGGCGGTGGTCGGGCGCAAGGCGCTGATGGACAACCTGCCCAAAGGCGGCCTGGGCGGTACGTACTCGGGTAATCCCATCGCCTGTGCGGCGGCGCTGGCGACCCTTGAGTTGATGAGCGACAAAAGCCTGCACGCATGGGGCGTCGCGCAGGAGGCCGCGATTGTGGGCCGCTATGAAGCCTGGCGCGCACAGCAACTGTCGCCCTACTTGGGCCGCCTCACCGGTGTCGGCGCCATGCGGGGCATTGAACTGGCCCATGCCGACGGTACACCTGCCCCCAAGCAACTGGCGCAACTGCTGGCGCTGGCGCGAGAGGCTGGCTTGCTGCTAATGCCCAGCGGCAAGTCGCGGCACATCGTGCGCTTGCTGGCCCCGCTGACCATTGAGCCTGCGGTGTTGGAGGAAGGCCTGGATATTCTCCAGGCGTGTCTCACCCAGCTGGACGAATAGCGGGCTGCCTTGACCTGATGCCCTCACCCGCTGAAAATGCCCGACGTTTTTTGTCTCCTCCGCTTACTACGCAGTGAAATTTTAATGTCTGATTCCTACACCGAAAAATCCGCCGAAGAATCCGTAGTCGCCCTGCACGCCAAAGCCGAATACGAAAACGCCATCAATCTTTCACAGCATGTGCCAGCCGCCAAGATCATCAGCGAGATGGTGCTTGACGCGTTTCACACCTCCAAGGAAAGCGACCAGATCCGCGAGCTGCGCGTTGCCATCCGCCAGGCCCACGATGCCTTCGACGATGACAAAGCCTATGAGCTGATGGGCCAGCTCAAGCAATTGAAAGACGCCGAAGCCGCAGACAACGCCGCCCTGGAACACCTGAGCAGCCAGTTCTCGATCACCCGCATCCTGTCCAGCTTCAAGGACGACCCCGAATTCCAGGAACTGGTCTATGGCCTGGCCCTCAAGGTCCTTAACCAGTCGCACCAGGCCATCAGCAACCCGAGCGCCGGCAAGGGCAAGGCTGCACGCGCCAAGAAAGACACCGAAGTGTTTGTGATCAGCAAGGATGGCATCAGCGTCACCCTGCCGCTGCGCACGCCGCGCTCCAAGCTCAATGTGGACCGCGAAGCGCTGGAGTTCCTGGGCTTCACCTTTGTGGGCGAAGGCAGCGAGGCGGAACTTGCGAGCGAAACCTTCATCGACAACAGCGGCGCCGAACAGCCGGTCACACGTAAGAGCATCGTGACCGCGCTGCAACAGCAAAGCGCCTTCGACGGTTACGCCATCGCCGCCCAGTAACCCGGTGACGCAACCTGGCGCGCGCAAGGCGCAGCGCCGGTTGCCGTCTACGCCTCTTGGTTCCATAACACCGCCGAGCTTTTCATCATCCCCACCGCGATGGCGAACAGCAACAACACGCAGCCTGCCAGCAGCCAGGGTGATGGCAAGGTTGGCCGGGCCAGCAACATGAACGCCAGCGATGGCGCGATCATCACGCCGATGTTGACACCCGCCGAATAGTAGCCAAGGTTTCGGTCCACGCTGTCGCGGCTGGAAATGCTGCTGACGTAGTGGGTGATCGCGGGGAACACAATCATCTCGCCCAGGCTCCACAACGCCGTCGCGAGCATCAACAGCGCGCCGACCTGACCAAAGCCCATCAAGAAGAAACCGCTGCCTGCCAGCAACAGGCCAATGATCAACGAGCGGCTGCTCGCCAAGTGCGCCATGCGCAGGTTGATCGGTACTTCAAATACAATCACCAGCAACGCATTGATGAAGAAGATGATGCCCACGTAATAGGCCGGCAATTGGGTGTAGTTGATGATGTACGCCGACAGAAAAGTCGGCGGCAATGCGTAAGCCACGTGCACCGGCAGCGCCGCCAACAGGATCACCAGCAGTCGCGAACGCTCATGAGCCGCCACCTCGGGCAAGCCCTCGCCTTTGCCGGCGACAGGCACGCCTTGGGTGGCCGGCCGGGGCCGACCGAACCGCAGGCAGGCGGCGAAGGCCAGCAGGGACAGCACGGCATTGATGTAGAACACCGCGTCGGCATTGCTGAGGAAGATCAAGCTGCCCAGCAATGGCCCGATGGCCATGCCGATGTTGATCGCCAGCCGGTTGCAGGAAAACGCCACTTTGCGCGACTCAAGGCTGCTGTGAGCCACCGTCTCGGAGAACGCGGCCGGTGTGAAGGCTTCGTAACAGGCGCCCCAGAGAAACGACAACAGGAACAGCGCCAGTGGGTTATCCACCGAGGGAATGGCCAGCAGCAACACTGCATTGAACAACAACGAACCGAGAATGACCCGGTTGGCCGAAAAACGTTTGATCACGGCGCCGATGATCAGGTCGGTACACAGGGCGCCCGCACCATATACACCGACCAACAGGCCAGCCGTGCCCGGCGATATCGCGTGTTGATGAATCAGGTACGCCGCGTAAAAAGGAAACGCCAGGGTGCCCATGCGGAACACCAGCGTGATCATGAACAGTGCTTGCAACCGCGTATTCAGGCTGCGCAACGCGTGAAAAGTCCCCATCAGCGCGGCACGCTGGCACAGGTGTGGAGCAAAGCTACAGAGCGGCTCATCCGGATGTCCTTTCGCAATGGCGGCGCCGGTGTGTCCGGCGCCAAACTCCATAGCTGGGCAACCTAATGCAGCACTGTGCGGCGAACAAGCTACCCATTTGGACAGGTAGGCGGTGATTGCGGCCTCAGGCCGGGTGACGGATATAGCCCAATTGCAAGGCCTTGCCGATCGCTGACTTGCCGTTGGTGACCTGCAATTTGCCGAAGATATTCTTCATATGAAACTTGACCGTATGGGAAGTCATCGAGGTCAGGAGCGCCACTTCGTTGTAGGTCTTGCCCAGGCTGACCCAGGACAATACTTCGGTTTCCCGTGGGGTCAGCACCGTCTGTTGAGCGACAGGCGCCGCGTGATTTTCCAGGGCCTCGTCGTACATCGACACCAACAACATCTGCAGTTCACTTTGATGGGCCAGCACCGTTTCGCGAAACTGCTGGTCTTCGCCGAAGCTGCACAGATTGAGGACCGAATAGAAGCCGCGATTGCCATGCACGATAAAACTGGCGCCCTCGCCAACGGGTTTGTAGGGGCCCGGCACCGGTACCGCCTCATCGGCCACGGCCAGCAGTTGTTCATCACTCCAGAAAAACGGTTTGATCCGCGTACGAGTCAATGAAACCAGCTCGCCACGCCGGTAGAAATCGTCGGCCGTGTCGGAAGGCTTCATGGCTTCTGGGTAATTGGACACAATCTGCGCTTGGTCCAGCGTGGGCCCACACTGGTAGACCTCGAAGTGTCCCAGGCCACGGCGGCTCAGCTCGGTATCGAGCAAGCGGCGCATATCCTCGGGCAGCATGGGCGATTTTTTATCGGGTTGGCCATTAGGTCGCACGGTTGTCTTCCTTGATCATTCAACCCGGTCGAGCATGAAGCATGCCTGGCTTACCTGTCCAGGCAACGGATGCAAACCCAGGGGCTAGACCTGCGCCGCGAACGCCTCGCGAAAGCGTTCCATCTCCTGCTCGTTACCCACCGTCACCCGCACCCACTGCGGCCAATCCTTCCATACCCGCCCAACCAACACATTCTGCGCCGCCAACTGCTCAATCACCTGCTCTGCTGGCCGCTTCACGTCGATCATGAAGCAGTTACTGTGGGAAACGGTGCAGCTAAAGCCCGGGCCCTTGAGCCACGCGATCGTCTCATCGCGCAACCTGGCATTGAGCGCTTTGCGTTGGCCCACCAGTTGCGCATCTTCCAGGCTTGCACGGGCGGCCAGCAAGCTGGCGCCGGCCGGGACATTGTCGCCGCCAAACACCGCCAACCGCTCCAGCAGCGCCGGGTGGCCGATCGCCAGGCCCAGGCGCGCACCGGCCATGCCGTAGATCTTGGAGAAGGTGCGCAGCACCAGTAGGTCGTCGTGGTCGTTGACCCAACTTACGCAACTGGGGGCGTCGCAGAAGTCGATATAAGCCTCGTCCACCACCAGCACGCTGCCCTTGGGTTTATTCACCAGGGCGTGGCGAATGGCCTCGGTCGTGGTGAGCGTACCGGTCGGGTTGTTGGGGTTGCACAGGTACAGCATGCCGGCCTGTGGGTCCGCCGCGAGCATGGCGGGCACATCGTGGGCATGCTGGGCGTCGAGGTTCACTTCACGCACCGGCGCCTTGATCGATTCGGCCGCCTGGCGCGGTACTTCGTAGGACGGCGTGGCCATTACCAGGCCACGAGTTTGGCTGGCGAACGCCAGCACCGCGTAACGCAGGGCGGCCATCGAGCCGGCAAATACCCCGACGTTTTCTTCGGCGATACCCTGTTGCTCGGCAAACAGCGCGGCCAATGCATACATGTCCGGGTAAGGGTAACGCCCGGAGCCTGCAATCGCGCGCTGCATCGCCTGGCGAGCCGCGCCTGAAGGGCCGTAGGGGCTTTCGTTGTAATTGAGCAGCACCTTGTCAGACTTCGTCGGCGCCGGGCTGGCGAAGGCCCAATTGAGCTGCCCCATCACAGGCAGGGCCGCGCCCAGGGCGAGAAGGGATCGACGACTGACACGCACCATGGTGACTACTCCTTGTAGAGGCGCGAGGGATTCGCGCTGGCCGTTCAGAAGAGTATGACGAGAAAGCCGTTGCCTGATTTACCACCGAGGCGTATCCCTGCACTCAGTACTTTATTGTTGTAGCGGGCGCATGCAACACTTTCACTGCCGCGAACCTTCAAGAACGGGTTCTGCCGGCATGGACTGATGACTAAATGGAAGTGGTGAGCACTTGATACACAGACGGGAAAAAACCGAGCACTTGAAGAGCAACATCAAGTACTTGATCAAGAGTCGTGGCGAAACCCAGCTTTCGTTAAGCAGTGCTGCCGGCCTGACCAGGACCACCATCTACAACATCCTGGAAGGCAAGGTCGTTAACGTACAGCAGTCGACCATTCGCAAGATCTCGGACTTCTTCGGCGTCTCCTACGAAGAAATCGAGACCATCAGTTTTGAGGCCAAGGAAGTCATCGAGAGCAATGTTTCCCCGCTGGGTAACAAGAACCCGGCGGCAGTGCCTGTGCTCAAGGAAAGCCTGCTCATGCAGAACCTGGGCAAGCGCATCGGTGAACTGGCCACGCTGCACCCGCTGACGTACTACTTCGGCAGCGCCTGCAATTTGATCGGCGTGCGCCTTGAGCACGGAATTCCGGGCCTCAATGAACCGGGGGACTTGCTGATCGTGCAGAAAGGCTCGTCGAGCGACGATAAAGAAAAGCTGGTGTACGACCGCGCCACCAAGAAGCTGTTCATCACCCTCGAACCCTGTGGGAACTCAGAGCGTTTGTGTGTCATCGGCGACATCCTTGAGGAGCGCTTCAATGACAACGTCTGAGGGCGCCGTTGAAAACAGCAAATACAAGTTGCTGGGCTTTGAAAACGACAAGCGCCTGGCGGTGATCATGGTGATCGCCACGGGCAAGGTCCTCAAGATCAAGCTGAGTGAAGTGCTCAGCAGTGAAATGATGGACAACTTCAACAAGATGGAAATCAAGAACCTGTACAAGAAGTTCTACTCCCAAGGCGGGACACTGACCGCCTACGATATAAACGACCGCAATGAAAACTCCTGGATGATCTACATCATCCTGAACTTGCTGCTGTTCACCTTCTATATCTTCACCAGCATTGCCGCGACCAAACCGATTTACCTGGAGTCGTTGGGCATCATCGTCACACCGGGCACGTTCCTGTACCCGCTGACCTTCTTGATCGTGGACTTGCTCAACGAGAATTTTGGTTTGCGCCTGGCGCGACGGGCCATTCTGTTTGCGTTTGCCAGCAACGCGATGATCATCATCCTGCTGTATGGCTCGACGTTCCTGCCGGGGCTGCCGGGCTGGAAGCTGGATGGGCCTTATACCGACGTGATCCTGCAAGTGTCGTCGGTGCTGGTGGCCTCTTCGGTGTCATTTCTGGTGTCGGAGAATATAAACTCCTACCTGCTGTGCAAGATCAAGGAGCTGACTAACTCCAAGTACCTGTACTTGCGGATATTCCTCAGTACGTTCTTCGCGGTGATTATCGACAGCTTCCTGTTCTGCTTTATTGCCTTCTACGGGGCGATGCAGACCAGCGATATCCTCAGCATGATTTATGTGCAGATCGTGATCAAAGTCGGCTTTGCGTTCTTCAACATCCTGCCTGCCTACGGGGCACGCTCGTTGTTCAAACGCTATCAATAATCCTGTAGGAGCGAGCTTGCTCGCGAAGAACCTGAGAGCGCCGCGTTCAACCAGATGCGCTGCGTTATGGTTGACGTTCTTCGCGAGCAAGCTCGCTCCTACAAAGGTTATTTCAGCTGCAACTTGTGCTTGAGGCTCTGCATCACATTTGTCTGGTTCTGCAGGTAGTCATTCAAGCCCCGAGCGCGCAGGTTGCACGCGTCACACTCGCCGCAGCCGGTACCGATGATGCCGTTGTAGCAGGTCAGCGTCTGCTCGCGTACCAGCTCCAGTTGGCCATGGTAATCGGCCAGGGCCCAGGTCTCGGCCTTGTTCAGCCACATCAACGGCGTGTCCAGGCGCACGTCGTATTCCATGCCCAGCTTGAGGGCCTGGTTCAGCGCTTTGACAAACTCATCCCGGCAATCGGGGTAGCCAGAGAAGTCGGTTTCGCACACGCCGGTGATGACGGTCTCGGCCTTCACTTGGTAGGCGTAGATCGCAGCCAGGGTCAGGAACAGGATGTTGCGCCCCGGCACAAAGGTGCTCGGCAGGCTTTCGCCCGAGCTGTTCACGGTCGGCACCGGAATGTTGTCGCGCGTCAGGCTGCTGATCGCCAGCTCATTGAGCAGGGACACATCCATCACTTTGTGCACAGTGGCGCCCAACTGCTTGGCCAGCTTCTGGGCCACTTCGATTTCTGCCACATGGCGCTGGCCGTAATCAAAGGTAATGCAGTGCACTTCGTCATACAGCGGCAGGGCCTGGATCAGGCAGGTGGTCGAATCCTGCCCGCCACTGAAGACCATCACGGCTTTTTTACTCATTGCATTGCTTCCTGCATTTGTAGAATTGGGAGGTAGGAGCGAGCTCGCTCGCCAAAAACGTCAACGATAACGCAGCGTATCCGGTTTGGCGCAGCGCTCAATAAAAAACCCCGCGCGACTTTCGAAGGCGGGGCTTTTTTACTGCAAGACCACTCAGTGGGCGTAGGTCAGCAACAGCTCTTTCGGCACTTGGAAATCCAGGGACATCATCACGCTGAGCGCGGTGATGGTGAAGATCGAGAACACGAACAGCTTGCGCGCCCAGACGGTGTCGTCCACCGCCTTGTAGCCGGTCCAGGCCATGTACAACCAGTACATGCCCATGGCGGCGGCGACGGCGAGGTAGCTCATGCCGGCGTAGCCACTGAAGGTCAACATCAAGGTCGCCACGAGGAAGGCCAGGATGTAGAGCAGGATGTGTTTCTTGGCCACCTGAATGCCACGCTTGACCGGCAATACCGGAATCGACGCAGCCAGGTAGTCATTGAAGCGGAAAATCGCGATGGCGTAGGAGTGCGGCATCTGCCACAGGCTGAACATCACCAGCAGCACCAGCGCGGCCATATCGAAGCTATTGGTCACAGCCACATAACCAATCACCGGCGGCATCGCCCCCGACAGACTGCCCACCAGCGTGCCGTGAACCGACTTGCGCTTGAGGTACAGGCTGTAGAGACCGACGTAGATGACAAAGCCAATCACGGCAAACAGCGCCGCCAATGGGTTGGCCACCTTGTACAACAGGGCCACACCGGCAACACCCAGGACGGTCGCGAAGATCAGTGCCAGCTTCAGGGAGATAAGGCCCTGGACCAGCACGCGATTCTTGGTGCGCTCCATCTTGATGTCGATGTCACGGTCGATGCAGTTGTTGAATACGCAACCGGAAGCAACCACCAGGGACGTACCGATCATTGCCGCCAGGAAGATGGCCAGATCGACATGTCCCTTGGAGGCCAGGAAGAAACCGCCCGCCACAGAAAGCACGTTACCGAAAATGATCCCCGGTTTGGTGATTTGGATAAAGTGCTTAAGCGACATCGGGTCTTACCTCACTTCGCCATCATGTAGGTGTGGATGCTGAACATGATCCACAGCGACAGACCAACCAGCAGAACGATCACCAGGCCTGCGAACACAAACGCGATCACGTTCTCGCGCTGCTCTTTGGAGCGGTCCAGGTGCAGGAAGTACACCAGGTGAACCAAAACCTGAATTACCGCGAACGCCAGGACGATCATCAAGGTGATCGACTTCGGCAAGGTTGGGTACATCACCAGGCCGAACGGGATCAGGGTCAGGATGACCGACAGGATGAAGCCGATAGCATAAGACTTTACGCTGCCGTGGCTCGAATCGTGGCTGTCATGGGAGTGTGCGTTAGCCATTACAGAGTCCCCATCAAGTAAACGACGGTGAATACGCAGATCCAGACCACGTCCAGGAAGTGCCAGAACAGGCTCAGGCAGCTCAGGCGAGTCTTGTTGGTGTTGGTCAGGCCGTGCTTGTTGACCTGATAGATCATCACCGCCATCCACAGCAAACCTGCGGTTACGTGCAGACCGTGGGTGCCGACCAGCGTGAAGAACGCCGACAGGAAACCGGAACGGTGCGGGCCGTAGCCTTCGGAGATCAGCAGGTGGAACTCGTTGATCTCCATGCCGATGAAGCCCAGGCCGAACAGGAAAGTCAGGCCCAGCCAGGTCAGCACGCCCTTCTTGTTGCCCTTGTAGAAGGCCAACATGGCGAAGCCGTAGGTGATCGAACTGAACAACAGCAAGGCGGTTTCGCCGAGCACGTAAGGCAGTTCGAAGATGTCGTGGCCCGACGGGCCACCCGCTACGTTGTTTACCAGTACCGCGTACACCGCGAAGATCGACGCAAACAAGATGCAGTCGGTCATCAGGTAGAGCCAGAAACCGTAGACGGTTATTGGCCCCGAGTCGTGGTGATGGTCATCGTGCCCATGGTCATCGACATGGGCGTGTCCAGCATTGGTCACTAAGTTCGACATGGTTTAAGCCTGTTCCAACGAGGTTTCTACACGGTTGGCCGGGATCTTCTTCTCGGCTACCAGGCGAGCGTGCTGCTCGGCTTCGATGCGTTCGATCGTTTCGACCGGCACCATGTAGCCTTGATCATCACGGGCAGCGTGAATGATGAAGTAACCGATAGTGCCCACCAGGCTCGCGATTGCCAGCCACCAGATGTGCCAGATCATCGCGAAACCGAACACGGTCAACAGCGCACCCATCACCACGCCAGTGGCGGTGTTGTTTGGCATGTGGATCGGTTCGTAGTGCTTGGGCTTCTGGTACGCAGTACCGTCTTCCTTGGCTTCGGTGAACGCATCAATGGTGTTCGCAGTAGGGATCACGGCGAAGTTGTAGAACGGTGGTGGCGACGAGGTCGACCATTCCAGGGTGTGGCCGTTCCATGGGTCGCCGGATTCGCACATGTTCTTCTTGCGATCACGCACGCTGACGTACAGCTGGATCAGTTGGCAGGCGATGCCCACAGCGATCATCACCGCACCGAACATGGCAACGTACAAGTACGGTACCCACTCAGGGTTGGTGGTGGCGTTCAGACGACGGGTCATGCCCATGAAGCCCAGTGCATAGAGCGGCATGAACGCGACGAAGAAGCCCGAGATCCAGAACCAGAACGCAGCCTTGCCCCAGCCTTCGTGCAGCTTGAAGCCGAACGCTTTCGGGAAGTAGAAGCTGAAACCAGCGATGTAGCCGAATACCGCACCACCGATGATCACGTTGTGGAAGTGGGCGATCACGAACAGGCTGTTGTGCAGCACGAAGTCAGCACCCGGGATGGCCAGCAGTACGCCGGTCATGCCGCCGATGGCGAAGGTCACCATGAAGCCCAGAGTCCAGAGGACCTGGCTGGTCATGCGCAGACGACCGTGGTAGATGGTGAACAGCCAGTTGAATAGCTTCACCCCCGTCGGGATGGAAATCAGCATCGTCGCCAGGCCGAAGAAGGCGTTGACGCTGGCCCCCGAACCCATGGTGAAGAAGTGGTGCAGCCACACCATGAAGCCCAGTACGGAGATCGCGCCCGATGCGTAGACCATCGAGTGGTGACCGAACAGGCGCTTGCCGGTAAAGGTCGAGATCACTTCGGAGAAGATACCGAACGCTGGCAGGATCAGGATGTACACCTCAGGGTGACCCCATGCCCAGAACAGGTTCACGTACATCATTGGATTGCCACCAAGTTCATTGGTGAAAATGTGGAAATCCAGATAACGGTCAAGCGACAGCAGCGCCATGGTAGCGGCCAGGATCGGGAACGAAGCCACGATCAGCACGTTTGCCCAGGTGCAGGTCCAGGTGAAGATCGGCATGTCCATCAGTTTCATGCCAGGGGCGCGCATTTTCAGGACGGTGGCCAGGAAGTTGACCCCCGTCAATGTCGTCCCGAGCCCTGATAACTGTAGCGCCCAGATGTAGTAGTCCACACCCACGCCCGGACTGTATTGCAGCCCCGACAATGGCGGATACGCAACCCAACCGGTCTTGGCGAATTCGCCGACGCCCAGGGAAACGTTGATCAGCACCACGCCGGACACCAGCAGCCAGAAGCTCAGGGAGTTCAGGAACGGGTAGGCAACGTCACGCGCACCAATCTGCAGCGGCAAGGCAAGGTTCATCAAGCCGGTGAAGAAAGGCATCGCCATGAAGATGATCATGATCACACCGTGGGCGGTGAAGATCTGGTCATAGTGTTCAGGTGGCAGGTAGCCAGGCGAACCCTCGGTGGCCATGGCCAACTGGGTACGCATCATGATGGCGTCGGCAAAACCACGCAGCAGCATGACCATGGCAACGATGACGTACATGACGCCGATTTTCTTGTGGTCGACCGAGGTCAGCCACTCGGTCCACAGGTAGGACCACTTCTTGAAATAGGTGATACCCGCAACCAGCGCCAGACCACCCAGCGCGATCATGGCGATAGTCACCATTACGATCGGCTCGTGGAATGGGACCGCGTCCCAACTTAATTTACCAAACATCGTTTACTCCTCTGCCCCAGCAGTTGAATGCGCGCCCGTATCAGAACCTTCAACCACGGCCACTTCTTTCTTCTCGTGCTTGACCGGCTTGCCTGGCTTCATACCTTCGTACTTGTCGACGATTTTCTGAAACAGGTCCGGCTCATACGCGGAGTACAAGGCGACAGGGTTGTTCTGGCTTGGTTTGGTCAGAGCGTCGTATTCAGCTTGATCAAGCTGTTTAGGTGCGGCCTTGACTGCAGCTACCCAGGCGTCGAAATCTTCCTGGCTTGTCGAGATCGCTTTGAATTTCATGCCGGTGAAGCCAGCGCCGCTGTAGTTGGCGGAGATGCCTTCCATTTCAGCTTTCTGGTTGGCGATCAGGTGCAGGCGGGTCTGCATGCCTGCCATCGCGTAGATCTGACCGCCCAGTGCAGGGATGAAGAACGAGTTCATCACGGCGTCGGAGGTGATCCGGAAGTTAAGCGGGGTGTGCTCCGGGAAGCGGATCTCGTTGACAGTGGCGATACCCAGGTCCGGGTAGATGAACAGCCACTTCCAATCCAGCGCGACCACTTGGATGTTCACAGGCTTGACGTCGGACTCCAGCGGACGGTACGGGTCCAGCGCGTGGGTCGACTTATAGGTGATGTAACCCAGGGCGATGATGATGAGGATCGGAACCAGCCACACCGCGATCTCGATCTTGGTGGAGTGCGACCACTTCGGCGCGTAGGTAGCGCTGGTGTTGGACGCGCGGTATTTCCAGGCGAAGGCGAAGGTCATCACGATCACAGGCACCACAACCAACAGCATCAGCAGGGTAGCGGTGATGATCAGGTTTCGTTCATCCAGACCGACCTGTCCTTTTGGGTCGAGCAAGGTCCACTTGCAGCCTCCCAGCATTAAAAACATGCCAAGCAGCGGCAAAAAGCCTAGTAATCGGGGGTACCTGTTTTTACTCATCTCACGACCTCTAAAGCAGCTTGCGCAATGCAGTTGGGTTTTGATCGCCAACACTTCACCCTGCCAAGGGTTGGCATTTCTCTTCGATTGAATAAGAGCCTGTCCGACACGTCATGACTGTACGTTTCACGGACCTGCAGTGAGTTCTTATTCGATTTCGTGGCTAAAGGCCTTGTTACAGACCAATTCCATTTGGTGCGGATAGTTGAAAGGCTGCCGGAACCTGGGGTCGCATTGAGCCTTCCATCTGCTCCTCGACCGCTCCAATGCTCAAATATTGAACAGCACCGGACATTCAGTGCGGGCGATTGTAGTTAGCTAGCGATGTATAAACCATGTCTTATAAAGAAATAATTTTTATCGATTCCAGCAACAATCCTTCACCAAAGTTGCAAAGATTCGCGATCTTATCGTGTTCGATTCTCAACAAAAACCACAAAAATTGCCGTGTTATTGGGCACAGTGCCACTTCCCTTACGGCTTGTAAGGGCATGCGGATGCCGTCCAAGTCCCCATAAAACAAGGCATTCATAGATGCTGCAAGGGTTCGGCCCGCACACGAATCGGGCCGCCGCGCGAACCACGAACTGACAGCACAATTTGTGCGCTGGGTGCAAATTTAAGGGCTGATTTGGCGGGTCAGAAACGTCCTGCGACAGCCTCCGTGTGACAACATGTCGCACGCTGCGCGCAGCTTCCGTTGCCCCTCGTCACGGTGCTTTCACAAATCCCTACAAACAAAAACGCTCCGACCTTCATTCAGAAGGAACGGAGCGTTTGGCAGGCGCGGCGACTCAGGCTTTGGGGTGACGGTTGCGATAGATGCACAGGGGCACCAGGATCGCCGTCAGCACGAATGCCACCAGCGCCCATTGGGCCAGGGACAGGCCGAGGATCGGCGGGTAGGGAGTGCTGCAAAAGCCGTCGACCTGGAAGCCCAGGGGAAACACCTTGGCCAGGGGCAGGTCGTCGACAATCGGCTGCAACACATCAATGCCGCAACTGACCTGGGGGAAGAACTGGGTATACACATGGTGGCCGGCAGCGGCCACGCCACCCAAGGCGCTGAGCACCACCAACCCTTCGAAGAACGTCAGCGCGCCCTTGGTGCGCATGGCCGCGCCGATGAACGCGAAGAGCGCAATCAGCAGCAAGGCGTAGCGTTGCAGAATGCACAGCGGGCACGGTGCTTCACCCAGCACCACTTGCATATACAGCGCCCCGCCAATCAGCGCCAGGCAGATGATGCCCAGCAACACCAGAAAGCGCCGCTCCCTGCCTAAACGCATGTCGTCAATCATCCCCGTCTTTCCCTTTCTTTGATTATGGTTGTGCCTAATGGCAACAAGTTTACACACAGGCAGTGGTTAAAACAGAGAGGGGTTAACAGCGGATTAATCGGGAGCAATAGAGGGCCAAATGTGGGAGCGGGCTTGCTCGCGAAGGCGGAGCATCAGAGACATATGATTGACTGACACACCGCTTTCGCGAGTAAGCCCGCTCCCACATTTTGGACAGTGTTGTTGCTAGGGGGGATTATTCCAGCGCCGCTGCCGGGCCAAAGAACTCATAGCGCGCCTGCTCCTGCGGCACACCCAGCGCCTTGAGATGACGTTTGATCGCCGCCATGAAGCCCTTGGGCCCCAGGAAGTAGGCATCAATGTCGCGCTGCTCAGGCAGCCAGGCCGCCAATTGCTCCTGGTTGAGCATGCCGACCTTATCTGCCGCCGGGCTGACACCGTCATCTTCGGCATAGCAGTAGAAACGCTTGAGCTGCGGATGCTTGGCAGCCAGTGTGTCCACCCAGTCACGGAATGCATGCACCCCGCCGTTACGGGCGCAATGGATGAAGTGCACCGGGCGCTGGGTCGCCAGGGCGGCTTCGAGCATCGGCAGTGTGGGCGTAATGCCTACCCCGCCGCTGATCAGCACCAGCGGTTTATCACTGGCGGCCAGGGTGAACTCGCCCGACGGCGGGAACAGGTCAATGGTCGCGCCGACGTGCATCTGGTCGTGCAGGTAATTGGAGACCCGCCCACCCGCTTCGCGCTTGACGCTGATGCGGTACAGGCCAGTGTCGGTGAGGGCCGACAGGGAATAGTTGCGACGTACTTCTTCGCCATCGAGCACGAGCTTCAGGCCGATGTACTGGCCGGGTGCCGCAGCCAGGATCGGGCCGTTGTCCACCGGCGCGAAGTAGAAGGAGATGATCTCGTCGCTCTCCTCCACGCGTTTGACCAACAGGAACGGCCGCGCACCCCGCCAGCCGCCGGGCGCCTGGGCTTTTTCGTCGTAGATGGCCGCTTCGGCGCCGATCAAAATGTCCGCCAACTGGCCGTAGGCCGCGCCCCAGGCGCTCATGACCTCGGGGGTGGCAATCTCGCTGCCCAGCACTTCAGAAATAGCCCGCAGCAGGCAGGCCCCAACGATGGGGTAATGCTCCGGCAGAATCTGCAAGGCCACGTGCTTGTTGATGATCTTAGCCACCAAGTCGCCCAGTTGATCCAACTGGTCGATATGCCGCGCGTACATCAGCACGCCATTGGCCAGGGCGCGAGGCTGGTCACCACTGGCCTGGTGGGCCTGGTTGAACAGCGGGCGGACTTCGGGATACTCGGACAGCATCATGCGATAAAAGTGGGTGATCAGTGCTTCGCCGCCGCTTTCCAGCAGGGGCACAGTAGATTTGACGATTGCACGGTCTTGGGCACTAAGCATGGGAGACTCCTGGGTCTTCTTACTGATTGCGTTTAGATAGTCAGTAATCGTGCCAACTTATAAATCCTTTATTTTCAATGGCTTAAATATTATGTAGTCAGTATGACCTCCTACACTTTATAGTCATAAGGACTACAAGGAGTCATTATGACTGCACAACCCCTGCTCACCACCTTGCTGCCACTGGTCGCCGACCTGTCCCGGGACTTGCCCGAAGGCGAGCGCTACCGACGCCTGCTGCAAGCCATGCGCGCCCTGCTGCCCTGCGACGCCGCCGCATTGTTACGCCTGGATGGCGAGTGGTTGGTGCCGTTGGCCGTGGACGGCTTGAGCGCCGATACCTTGGGTCGACGCTTCAAGGTCAGCGAACATCCGCGCTTCGAGATCCTGCTGAGCAGCCCCGGCCCTACCCGCTTCGACAGTGACAGCGAACTGCCCGACCCCTATGACGGCCTGGTCGCCGGCTTGCACGGCCATCTGGAAGTCCACGACTGCATGGGCTGCCCGCTCTTTATCGATGACCAGCCCTGGGGCCTGCTGACCCTGGACGCCCTCGATACCGAGCGCTTTGAACGGGTCGAACTGGACGCCCTGCAAGCCTTCGCCAGCCTCGCCGCGGCCACCGTCAACGTGGCTGAGCGCATCGAGCGCCTGGCGCTGCGGGCCGAAGACGAGCACCAGCGCGCCGAAATCTATCGCCAGGCCAGCGGCCAGCAGCACAAAGAAATGATCGGCCAGAGCAAAGCGCACAAGCGTCTGGTCGAGGAAATCAAGCTGGTCGGCGGCAGCGACCTGACCGTGCTGATTACCGGCGAAACCGGGGTCGGCAAGGAACTGGTGGCCCAGGCGATCCACGCCGCCTCCTCCCGCGCCGACAAACCACTGATCAGCCTCAACTGCGCCGCCCTGCCCGAGACCTTGGTAGAAAGCGAATTGTTCGGGCATGTGCGCGGCGCCTTTACCGGCGCGTTGAACGAGCGCCGGGGCAAGTTCGAACTGGCCAATGGCGGCACCTTGTTCCTGGATGAAGTGGGTGAGTTGTCGTTGAGCGTGCAGGCCAAGTTGCTGCGCGTGCTGCAAAGCGGCCAGTTGCAGCGCCTGGGGTCGGACAAGGAGCACCAGGTGGACGTGCGCCTGATTGCCGCCACCAACCGCGACCTTGCCGAAGAAGTGCGCAATGGCCGCTACCGCGCTGACTTCTACCACCGTTTGAGTGTCTATCCGCTGCAAGTGCCGGCGCTGCGCGAGCGCGGGCGTGATGTGCTGCTATTGGCAGGCTTCTTCCTTGAACAGAACCGTTCGCGCATGGGTCTGGGCAGCCTGCGCCTGACTGGCGACGCCCAGGCGGCACTGCTTGCCTACAACTGGCCCGGCAATGTGCGCGAGCTGGAGCACTTGATCGGACGCAGCGCGTTGAAAGCCCTGGGCAACTGCCGCGAGCGCCCGAAAATTCTCAGCCTGAGCGCCCTGGACCTGGACTTGCCCGCCGTGAGTACGGCGGTGGCCGAACAAGCACCGGCCCAAGCCCTGCCCATGGTCAGCGGCGATCTGCGCCAGGCCACCGAGCATTACCAGCGCCAACTCATCAGCGCCTGCCTGGAACGCCATCAGCACAACTGGGCCAGCGCCGCCCGCGAACTGGGCCTGGACCGCGCCAACCTGGGGCGCATGGCCAAGCGGCTAGGGCTCAAATAAAGCAGGCACCTCAGTCAAATGTGGGAGCTGGCTTGCCTGCGAAAGCGGTGGGTCAGTTAAAGATACATTGACTGGCACACCGCCTTCGCGGGCAATCCAGCTCTCACATTCAGGCTTGGCTAGCCTTCAGGCCCGGCACGCTGGCCCGGGGCTTACGAAACACCAGCACATTCCCCAGCATCACCAGCACCAGTCCAATCAACGCCGGCGCCGTCCACTGGTAACCCTCGGCCACTGCCGAGACGTTCAGCGCCACCACCGGAAACAGCACGGTGCAATACGCCGCTTTCTCCGGGCCCATGCGGCCCACCAGGGTGAGGTAAGCGGTAAAACCAATCACCGAGCCCGGGATTACCAGGTACCACAGCGCGCCGATATACCGCGCACTCCAGTCCATCTCGAAGGGAATACCACGCACTGCGCAATAGGTCGCCAGCATCGCCGCCCCATAGGCCATGCCCCAGGCATTGGTGGTCAGCGGCTTGAGCCCGGCCTTCTGCTGCAGGCTCGATAGCAGGTTGCCCGCCGAGAAGCACAGGGTGCCCAGCAGCGCCAAGCCCAGGCCCAACAAGGTTTGCGGGCTGGCGGTATGCCCAACCAGCTCCGGCCAGAATAAAAAGCCCAGCCCCAGCAGCCCAAGGGCCCCGCCCATCAGCACGTTACGCGCCACCCGCTGGCCGAAAAACACCCGGGCATTGAGGGCGTTCCACAAGGTCGCCGTGGAGAACACCACCGCCACCAGGCCACTGGGGATCCATTGGCTGGCGGTGAGAAAGCACATGAAGTTGACGCAGAACAGGCACAGCCCCTGCGCCAGGCAGATCAGGTGCCCGCGCCGATTCATCACCTGCAACTTGCGGCTGAGCAGCAACAGCACGAACAGCACCAGGGCGGCCAAGCCGAAGCGATAGACAATCGACACCGCAATCGCCACCACGCCCAACTGCCATTTGAGGGCGATCCAAGTGGTGCCCCAGATGAGCACCGTGAGTAGATACAGGAAAAGATTCATAACCGGCTCCGTCGATTGAGCCACAGTGTGGCCTTCAACCCCTTGCAGGCTCTTGCACATTCTTGCGCTTTTGTCGGGCGATGGGCTCACAGCGCCAGCCGTGGAGCGTAGGATGCAGGGTGTCGGAGAACACACCATGCCAGAGCTGCAATCGCTGCACGTCTTTCAATCTCTCAACCGCTCGCCCCACGCACGCCTGCAAGCCTGCGCCGAGCTCGGTGACGGGTTGGCCGCGGCCGTGTGGAGCAACCACCATGACGCCCAGGATTACCAGGCCCCCAGCCATCACACCTTGTCCTGCTACATCGACGGTGGCACGGGCACCTTTCGGCGTGACCAGCCTGGCGTCAAGGGCGGCCCCGACAAACTGTGCATCCTGCCGGCCGAGCATCAGTCGGCCTGGGTGATCAATGGCGATATTCGCCTGGCCCACCTGTATTTCAGCCCGGAACAATTTGCCCTCGGCTGCGTCACCCTGCTGGACCGTGAGCCACGGCAGCTGCACTTGCGTGAGGGCACCTTCCTTGAAGACCCATTCCAGGCCCGGCGTTTTCACCAGTTGGTCAGCCTCAACTGGCACGAGCCCGGCGAGCGCCTGCTGACCAGCAGCCTGGCCCACGAACTGCTCAGCCATACCTTGCTCAGCCAGGTCAGCGCCCGCGAAGGCCTGCGCTTGAAAGGCGGGTTGGCCGCGCACCAACGGCGGCGGTTGGTGGAGTACATCGACCAACATATGGAAGACGCCATCAGCCTCGGCCAGTTGGCCGCCATGTGCGCCCTGTCCGAATACCATTTCGCCCGAATGTTCCGCCAAAGCTTTGGTGTGCCGCCCCATCAATACCTGCTGGCACGGCGTCTGGCGCGAGCGAAAAACCTGCTGCGCAGCAGCGCGTTACCGATCAATGAGCTGGCTATGCTGTGCGGTTTTTCCAGCGCCAGCCATTTCAACCAGCGCTTTCGCCACGCCATGGGCGCCACGCCGAGCCAATACCGCCAGGCATTCTGCGCCTAGACCATCAAGCCCAACGTCTTCGCCTTGGCCACCGCCTGGGTGCGTCGCTCTACCCCAAGTTTGCTGTGGATACGCCGCGCATGCGTCTTGACGGTGTGCAGGGAGATATACAGGCGATCAGCGATTTCCAGGTTGGAGTTGCCGAGCGCGATCAGTTGCAGCACCTCCAGCTCACGCTGGCTCAGCGGGTTCTGCGCCGCCCCGGCAGGCGCGGCCTGGGGCTCCAGGCCCAGCTCACTCAAAAGTCCCGGGGCGCGTAAACGCAACTCGCGGACCGCCTGCTGCACCTGGCAACGCTCTGCCAGCGCCAAGCCAGCTTGCAGCGACCGGCGCGCCAACGCCGGGTCGCCGAGTTGCCAGGTCACTTCACCCAGCACCAGGTGCAATTCGGTTTCCAGGCAGAGCATGCCGCGTTGCCGTGAGGTGTCGAGCAAGGCATTGAGCCGCGCGATGGGTTGCTCGGCACAGCCCAGCTTGACCTCGGCCAGCACCAGCAAATATTCAAGGCGCGGGATCAGTTCCAAGGTGGCCGGCGGTGCCTGCTTGGCGCAAGGCCCGCGAAAGTGGCGCAATACCCGGCGCACGGCTTGCACCGTCAATTCGGCGCGACCTTGCTGCAACCAGAAGTGCCCACTGACCAAGAGCAGTACCGCGCGGTACACCGTGTCGGGTACCTGACGCTGCTGCATCAGGCGCTCGGCGTCGCGCAATTGGATGAAGGCCTGGGCGTAGTCGCCACGATTGGCCGCCAATAGCGCCAGGCCCAGAAAGCCGTACAACACGCGCTTGTCCTGGCTCTGCAGGCACATGCTCAAGCCGGCCTCGAAACATTCGGCTGCCAGGCCGTCCTGGCCCTGACGCAAGGCCAGATGCCCGCGCCGCAGGACAATACGCCCCACCAACGGCCCGGCGGTGAGGCGCTGCCCGGCCAACATCGCTTGCACCGTTTCCAACAAGCTTTGCGCCCGGTACGGCGCGCCACGCTGCTCCAGCAATTGGGCGTGGTCCAACTCCAGCAGGGCCTCCAATACCAACGAACCGTGGGCCCGGGCCAGGCACAGCGCTTCACGGTTCAAGCGTTGGGCGGCCTCCAACTCACCGCGTAGCAAGGCTTGCTGGGTCAGGCCCGACAGGCACATCAGGCGCGATGTCCAGGCGCTGTCGGGCAACGCTTGCAGGGCTTCGAGAAAGTGCTCGCGGGAGCGTTCGGCGTCGCCGCTCAAATGCAGCAACCAGCCCCACTGCGCCTGCCAGCGCGCCAGCAGATAGCGCTGCGCGGCGGCCGTCGGTTGCGGGGCAAACCGGGCCAGTTGGTCGATGCACAAGGCCGCCTGTTCGAAGCGCCCGGCAAACAACAACGCGGCCGTGAGCAGTCCCACCAGTTGCGCCGACCCCAACATCAATTCATCGCCCTGCTGTTCCTGCAGGCGCAACAACAGCACGGCATTCTGCTGGCGAAACAAATCCTCGAAACTGAAGTGCTGCAACAGGCTCACCGCCACTTCATATTCCTGCGCCAGCAACGCTTGCTCGAAAGCGGCTTGCCAGTCGCGCTCGGCGCTGAACCATTGGCAGGCGCGGCGATGCCACGAGCGCTTGGCCGACCAGGGCTCGTCGCGCAGCAGTCGCGCCAACGGTGGAAACACGTGCAGCCAGTCGCTGGTAGTGTCCCAGGGCTGGATAAACGCCCCGAGCGCCTGCAGCTCGCGCAGGTACTGATCGCCGTCACCCTGACCGAACAAGTGCTCGCACAGGCTCAGGTTAAAGCGCGGCAGATGAGCCAGTACACGCCAGGCTTCGGCCAGTGGCGCGGGCAAGGTGCTGAAGAGTTCGTGTTGCAGGTAATCCAGCAAGGTCTTGTCGGGGTGGTTATCGCCCAGCGCGGCGAGGCGCACACCAGCACACCAACCGCCGCTGAACTGCAGCACCCTGTCAACGTTCTGCCCTGGGGCGAGCAGCGCCTGGACCTCCGCAGCGTTGAATGACAACTCACTGCACTCCAGCCATTCATCCTCCAGCAAAAGGCGCGGCCAGTTGCACACCGGGCGCCGCCGCGCACCCAGCCACCACGTCAGTTGCGCACTGCTGGCGCTGAGCAGACGATCAAGCAACGCGTCCAGCTCGGGGGCCGGCAGGCGGCAGAAATCATCCAGAAACAGCCAAGTGCGGCTCGGCCAGCGACTGAGGTCGAGCAATAAGGTGGCTTCATCGACAAACACCAGGCCCAGCTGTTGCGCCAGCCGTGTGCACAACTCCAACGGGCTGAGCGTGAGGCCATGGAGCGGCATCCAATAAACCAGGCACCCCGCCGGCGCCTGTAACGCACACTCGGCGAGCAACGCGCTCTTGCCACTGCCAACGGGCGCGCACAGCAACTTCACACGCGCCTGCGCCGCGAGCAAAGGCCCGGACAAGCGCGGACGCAACAGGTGGTGGGCGGCCAGCCGCGGCATGCATCCAGGACGGTCCAGGCAGCGGGTCATGGCGGTCATTGCTGCATCCTGCTGTTTTTATTGTTGCGTCACCCTAGACCTGTGGTTGGCGGTTGTTGAAGAAGTATTCAGCGGGGTGATTGAAGACCATAAAAACCAAGGTATACGCCCTTCAGTGTGGGAGCTGGCTTGCCTGCGATGGCCATAGGTATCTACACAACTTCGGCGCGACGCTGGACCTGTGGCGAGGGAGCTTGCTCCCGTGATGGACTGACAGCCGACGCTGCTCTAGCTGACGCACCACGATCCAAATGTGGGAGCTGGCTTGTCGGGTCGCCGCATCGCTGCGAAGACGGCCTGAAAGTCAACACAGTTGGACCGTGTACATATCCATTCCTGCGGTAACGGCCACCTAGGGTTCCGCTTTTACAGCGGGTCACTTTTGGAAAAGAGCCCGGAATGCCGGCCCAGCCAAAAGTAACCAAAAAGGCTCTTGCCCCACCACTCGGCACCTCGCCTAGGCTCGGTGTGCCCGTAATCCGCCAGTGATTTGGGGGGCCGCCGCCACGCGCCATCCATGGCGCGGGGCGGCTAAACCGGCATCCCTGCCGGTTTACCCCCCAAATCCCTGTCGAATTCCGGCCAGCGTGGTTTAACGGGGCGCCTAAGATCAAAAGCAGATCAAGAGCGGCTCGCTTCGCATCGTGGTTACCGGCGGCTGCGGCGAACTGCACAGTTGTGTAGATATCTATGCTGCGATGGCGGTGCAACAGCACTCGATGAGCGGCCTGGCCCACCGCTATCGCAGGCAAGCCAGCTCCCACATTTTCAACCTCACTTCGAGCCGGAATCAGCGCACGCCCTCCGACCTCAGTGCTGCCGGGGTGTAGTCCGCCGCCTTGGCCGCGAAGCCGAACACGAAGCTGCTTTTCTCTTCGTTCTTCATGCCCAGCGCGATGTAGCGCCCGGCAATCAGGTCGTACAGGGTTTCTACGGTGTAGGCCGGCACTTGGTGGTCGTAGTAGAACTGCGCATGGCCTTCGGCAACTCGCCACAGTTGGCCGCGGCCGTCGTAGTGGTCCACCAGCGCGACTTGCCAGCTGTCTTCGTCGATGAACATGTGGCGCTTGGCATAGATGTGCCGCTCGCTGGGCTTGACGGTGCCGACCACTTCCCACACGCGGTGCAGTTCGTAACGGGTCAGGTCCTGGTTGATATGCCCGGCCTTGATGATGTCGTCGTACTTGAGGCTTGGCGAATCGAGCTTGTAGCTGTTGTAGGGAATGTACATCTCCTTCTTGCCCACCAGTTTCCAGTCATAACGGTCGGGCGCGCCGGAGAACATGTCGAAGTTGTCGGTGGTGCGCAGGCCGTCGGAGGCGGTGCCCGGGCCGTCGTAGGACACCTGCGGTGCGCGCCGCACACGGCGCTGGCCGGCGTTGTAGATCCAGGCCAGGCGCGGTTCCTTCACCTGGTCGAGGGTTTCATGCACCAGCAGCACATTGCCTGCCAGCCGCGCCGGGGCGGTGACCGACTGCTTGAAATAGCTGAGCACGTTGGCGGCCTTGGCCGGGTCGATATCCGGGATGGCCTGGGGCACCGCCACTTCTTCTTCGAAGCGGATCGGCGTGTAGCTGCCATTGGTCTGCGGCGTGGCCTGGGTGATGATGCGCCGCAGGTTGCCGCCGTGGTAACGGGTGATGTGATTCCACAGCACCTCCACGCCATTCTTGGGGATAGGGAACGCGTAGTAACGGTTGCCGGTGAAGTTCTCCAGGCCGTTGCCATCGTTGATCGCCTTCACATTCAAGGCGCTGCGCTTGATCGACTCGTAAATGTCCGCCGGCAAGTTGACCGTGCGGTGGCTGGGATACACCGGGATCTTGTAGGTCTCGGGGTAGCGCTTGAACATCGCCACCTGGCCGTCGGAGAGCTTGTCCTTGTACTTGTCCACCGTGGCGGCGGTGATCACGAACAGCGGTTTTTCGTTGGCGAAGGGGTCAGCCAGGAAGCCCTTGCTGTCCACCGCGCCGGCGTTTTTCGGAATACCACCGGTCCAGGCCGGGATCGAACCATCGGCGTTGCCGGCTTTTTCAGCGCCGACCGGGGTCAGGCTGGTGCCGAGCTTAGCGGCTTCGTCGGGCGATACCGCCGCCATTACGTTGGCGGCCAATACACTCAGGGCCAACACTGCAATCATCTTACGCATAGGGTCTTGTCCTTCTTTTAAGCCAGATCAGAAGTTCACGCCGAAGCTGAGGGCGAGGAAGTCGCGGTCGGTCAGGGTGTTGTAGTCACCGCCAAAAAAGTCGGTGTAGCTCAGGCTTGCGGTGTAGGTGCTGCGATAGTCCGCATCCACGCCGACGCTGATGGCCTTGGCGCCTTTGTTGAACAAGCCGTTGGGGCCGTAGCCCGCGACGTCATGGGACCAGGACAGGTTGGGCTTGAGGTTCACACCGGCAATTGCGTTGTTGTAGTCAAGGATCGCGCGCGCCCGGTAGCCCCACGAGGTGGAAGTGACAAAACCGTCGGTGTCACCTTGGAAACCGTAGGCGCCGTACACCGAGTCTCGGCCGTAGCGCAGTTTGGTTTTGTCTTCCAGGCCCGCGACGTGCACCACCGCCGCTTCGCCCACCAGGGTCAAGCGCTCGGCGCCCAGTACCTGGTCGAAGAACTGGGTCATGGTGCTCTGGATCTGGGTGATTTCCTTGCGGCGGTAGCCTTTGTTGTCATCGCCAAAATTGCTGCGGATGGGTGAGGCGAGTTGACCCGCGATGGGATTGACCAAGGCCAGGGTCAGGTCAGTGGTGTTGAGCTGCACCGGCGCATTAGGCCGATAGCTGATCTCGCCGGTCCACGCCGTGCCTGTGGGCAAGGTAGTGGAGAAACTGGCGCCGAACAGACGGATGTCTTCCGGGTAATCCAAGTAGTACTGGCCACGGCCAAGCAGGGTGCTTTGCGCCAAGCCGGCGCCAGAGCCAGGCGCCAGGGCGTTGGCGGTGTTGATAATGCGCCCGATAGTCGCCAGGTTGGTATTGGCGGTCAGGGTGCCGACGGTTGGCGTGCGGCTGTGGTAGTTCATGAAGTACAGGCCGTACTCAGTGTCATCGCCCAGCCAGCGCAGGGCCGCGCCGAACTGGCCGGAGTCGCGCGCATCGCGGTCACCGGCACGCCGCACAATCACGCCTTCATTGGTCACGCCAAACCCTTGGCCAAAGGCAGCCGCCACCGGTTGCAGCGGTCGAATCGCCGGGCTGCCGACCGTGTAGTTATTGGTGCAGCCGTCCGCCGCCACGTCCCCA
Organism: Pseudomonas sp. AM4(2022); assembly: GCF_036346515.1. Taxonomy (NCBI): domain Bacteria; kingdom Pseudomonadati; phylum Pseudomonadota; class Gammaproteobacteria; order Pseudomonadales; family Pseudomonadaceae; genus Pseudomonas; species Pseudomonas sp. AM4(2022). The sequence goes on along the minus strand of NZ_JAOTNW010000011.1, from coordinate 36,202 downwards.
CCGAAGAAGGTGCCGCAGTTGTCCAGCACCGTCTGGTCCCATTCCAGTTGGTAGAAACCTTCAACAGTCAGTTGATTGGTCAGACTCTGGGAGGCAAACAGCATGTTCACCGGGATCAAGCCTTCCTTGATCTCGGCACCGGGCCTGCGGAACGCCGAGACGTCGATCGGGTTGATGCTGTTGATGGAATTACCGATGAAGGTACTTTCGCCCCAACTGACCACCTGCTTGCCGGCGCGCACGGTGCCGGGCAGGTCGCCCAGGGAGTAGTTGTGGTAGACGAAGGCATCGAGGATCTGCGCACCGCTGGACTTGGCGCCTTCCTTACGGTTGTGGTCGCTGATGGGCTTGAACTCGCGGCCTTCGTCCTTGAGCTCGAAGTCGTACCAATACTTGCCACGCACGAATACGCCGGTGTCGCCGTACTTCAACTCAAGGTCGTGCAGCCCCTTGAAGATCTTGGAGAAGGTCTCGCCCTTCTTGAAGTTGAGGCGCCCGTCATCCCCGGTGGACGCCTGGCCCGTCCCGCCATTGACCGTGCCGACCAGGCTTTTATCGGCATCGCGCATGCCCCAACTGGCGCCGACGGACAGCGAGGAGTCGAATTGCCCTTCGATCTCGCCGATATTGAACGAAACAGCCTGCGCCTGGGCACAGCAGCCCAGCGCAACCGCAGTGGCCAGCGCCTGTGGCGTGAAGATGGCGCGCATTATTGTTTTTGTCATGCGTCTTCCCCGGTGAGTGACAGAAGGCCCCACCCTACTGCCGCCCTTGAGGAGCGATAAGCGCACCAAGGAGGTATTCGTGTTGTCGCTCGAAAGGATGAAGGGGTTCGATGGCAGGGCGCTCGGCCGGGGCCATGCATGGGATGGATGAAGGCTTATCAGAGGAATCGATGGCGACGGGCAATTATTGTCGATTTGGTAACAGTCCTTGTCCCGAACTGCTATTACTCATTCTGTTACAACCGATTATTCTTACTTGGCTTTCAGGGCAAACGCCCGCTCCCGCATCGGGGAGAAAAGCCAATTTATAACGGATTGATCCAGTAATCAGTCTGTTCCCGGTGTTCACTGACGTTGATTTGTCGCTCCTTGATCCAACGTCTTACTTCGGCCGCTGCCTATGCAGCGGCCTTTTTTATGCCCGAAACAAAACGGGGCGTCATCGACGCCCCGTGGGATTCATTGATTTACCGGCAATGATCAGAGGCTGAACTTCTGCAAATTAGCCATCATTTCCTTCAACGCCTCGATATTGTCCTTGGGGTGCGCAGCCCCTTCGAAATCGCAGATTTGCTGCCAGTGCGCGGCCACATCCTGCGGCGAAAAACCGGCCTCGGGATCAAAACCCACGCCCAGGCTGCGCTCCCAACGGGTCTTGCCGATCCAGCCGCCACCCACTTCAAACAAGCCGGCAGTTTCTTCACAAGCTTCACTGCCCAGGTACACCACCAACGGGCTGACCAGTTCCGGCTTGAGGCGCTCGAACACCTGCGGCGGAATCAGCCCTTCGGTCATGCGCGTGCCGCCGGTGGGGGCAATCGCGTTGACCAGAATGTTGTTCTTGCGCCCTTCCAGCGCCAGGGTGCGGGTCAAGCCATACAGGCCCAACTTGGCCATGCCGTAGTTGGACTGGCCGAAGTTGCCGTAAATACCTGACGTCGACGCCGTGAAGATCACCCGGCCATAACCCTGCTCGCGCAAATGCGGCCAGGCGGCGCGGGTGACTTTGTAGGCGCCTTCGACATGCACCCGGTAAACCAGGTCCCAGTCGCTGTCGTCCATTTTGTGGAAGGTCTTGTCGCGCAGGATGCCGGCGTTGTTGACCACCACGTCGACCCGGCCGAAAACGTCCAGGGCGTTCTGTACGATCTTGTCGCCGTCGGTGACGGAGTCATGGTTGGCTTCGGCAATACCGCCCGCCGCGCGGATCTGCGCCACCACCCGGTCGGCCGCCGAGGCGTTGGCGCCCTCGCCTTGGGTTGAGCCACCCAGGTCGTTAACCAGCACTTTGGCCCCGTGCCTGGCGAACAGCAGCGCATGGGCCTGGCCCAAGCCACCACCGGCGCCGGTGACGATCACGACCTTATCCTGAAACTGCACTGACTCACTCATACCGAACTCCGCTGGCGGCAATGGGAATAGGCAGAGTGTCACGCACGTAGCCTTTGGTCACAATAAAGACGGCCAGGGCTGAATGGTGCTTGATAAGGCAGCAGGATGATGCGCAGGCTCAGGAATAGGCCGCGCGCGATGAAGGCTGGCTGATGCGCTCACGAAACGCCTGGTAATGCTTGAGCACTTGGACCGGCGCCTCGATCTGCGGGTAGTGGCCGATATTGGCCAGTCTTATCGTGTCGGGCTCGGGCACCAGTTGGCGATAGCGCTCGACCATATGGGCACCGGAAATCGGGTCGACCTCACCGTCGATCACCCGCAACGGCACTTCGCCTCGCTGCATGGCCGCCAGCCAGCGCTCGCGCAGACGACGACGCTGGGGAATGTAGGCGATGAGTTTGTGCAGGATACGCGGGCCGTCGTTGCAACTGATCAAACTCCAGAAATCATCCAGCACGCTTTCACTGGGTCGCGTCTGGGGGCCGAAGATCTGGTTGAAACTGCTGGCCAAGGCATTGCGCCCAAAGGCCCGACCGATCATCCAGCCCAACGGGCTGAGCAGTAGCTTTTGCACCAACGCCGGCCGATGGGTTTCCGGAAACAGCCCGCCGTTTAGAAATACGCAGCTCGCCATCTGGAACCGCCCCTCGTAATGCCGGGCCAATAACTCCTGGGCGACGCTGTCGCCATAGTCATGAGCCAACACATGCACCGGCCGCTCTACCCGCAGGTGCTCAAGCAGCGCCTGTTGCAGATCGGCCTGTTCCAACAGGCAATAGTCGTGGTTCAAGGGTTTGGCCGAGTCGCCAAAGCCGAGCATGTCGCAAGCGATCACCAGGTTACGCTGGGCCAGGGGCTGCCACAGGTAGTGCCAGTCCCAACTGGCCGTGGGGAACCCATGAATCAGCAGCAACGGCTCGCCCTGCCCGGCCACCCAATACCGCACGGTGTGGTCACGAAAGACGAAGTCCTGGCCGCGCTTGCGCCAGGCTCTGAGCGGTATCTCGGCGAGTGGCATCAGCTTTTATACCCGGGGTCCTGGTGGTCCAATTTGCGTAGCAGCGCCGGCCAGGCCAGCGCACCACCCATACCTTGGGCGCTTTTTGTGACAGCTGCCACCATCGCCTTGGCACCGGCGAGAATCTGCGGCTCGATGGCGATCAACTCGGTGCCGCCGCTCTGGGCCAGCACCTGGATCTCGCAGGCGCGCTGGAAGGTGAACATCATCAGGAAGGTATCGGCGATGGTGCCGGCGCAGGTCAGCAGGCCGTGGTTGTGCAGCATCAGGAAATTGTTCTGGCCCAGATCCGCTTGCAGCCGGGCCTTTTCCTCGTGATTGAGCGCCACGCCCTCATAGGCGTGATAGCCGAGGCTAGACAGTACAAACAGCGATTGCTGGCTGATGGGCAACACACCCTGCTTTTGCGCACACACCGCCACGCCCGCAGCAGTGTGGGTGTGCAGCACGCAGGTCACGTCGTGGCGCACTTCGTGGATGGCGCTGTGGATGGTGTAGCCCGCAGGGTTGATCTCGTAGGGGCTGTCCATTTGCTTATTGCCGGCCTGGTCAACCTTGACCAGGCTCGACGCGGTGATCTCATGGAACATCAGCCCATAGGGGTTGATCAGAAAATCTTCAGTGCCCGGCACCTTGGCCGAAATATGCGTGAAGATCAGGTCATCCCAGCCGTGCATGGCCACCAGGCGATAACAGGCCGCGAGGTCCACGCGCGTTTGCCATTCGGCGGGGCTGACCTGGGCTTTGACATTCTGTGGCGATGGAGCAGGGGCTAGGCTCATGGCAATGACCTCCTTGGCGCACTTCTTATGGTGTCTAAAGTGAGAGCCAGTCTAGTCAGACGCCCAGGTGCAAGGAGTTTCCTTGGCAGCCAGCTTGATGACTGAGCGAGTCAGTCAAGAGAATAGTACAAATACGTGTCAAACAAGCGCCGTCAATAACGGCGCTCCCTGGGGTTCAACCGCGCAGCGCGGTGATCAAATCGGCCAGCCAAGGCTCGGCGTCAGCTTCCGGGGTGACGCTCTCGCTGGCGTCCAGGCGCAGCATCGGCTGCACTTCGCGGATGCCCAGTTCGCCGAACAATTCGCGCATTTGTTCACCGCCGCCACAGAAGGTATCGCCGTAGCTGGCGTCGCCCAGGCCGATGACCGCTCCCGGCAGGCCGCGCCAGGCGGCGGGCAGTTGGTCGCGGAGGGTTGAGTACAGAGGTTGCAGATTGTCGGGCAGCTCGCCCATGCCGGTGGTCGAGGTCACTGCCAGGAATGCATCGGGAGCAAAGGCCTGCACGTCTGCAAGCGTGGCACGCGCGTTGTGCCAGGCGTTGAAACCTGCGTCCTTGAGGATTTCTTCCGCGTGGCGAGCGACTTCTTCAGCCGTACCGTAGACCGAGCCGGAGAGGATGGCGACTTTCATCAATCTGATCCTGTAGTTGAGTGAAAGCGTGGGATATTAGCAGCCTGTGCCAATATTTCAGTGCGCGCCGTGCAACATTCCAGACTTGCCATAAACTGGCAAGGTCAAAACCAGGCCAGGGACCGCTCAATGATTAACGCCAAACTGCTGCAAATGGTCGTCAATGCGTCCAATGACGGGATCGTCGTTGCCGAACGCGAAGGCAAAGACAAACCGCTGATCTACGTCAACCCGGCCTTCGAACGGCTGACCGGCTATACCCTCGACGAGATCCTCTATCAGGACTGCCGCTTTCTGCAGTCGGGCGACCGCGACCAACCGGCCTTGATCGCCATTCGTGACGCGCTCGACAACGGCGGCGCCTGCCGGGAGATCCTGCGCAACTTTCGCAAGGACGGCACGCCTTTCTGGAACGAGCTATCGCTTTCGACCGTGTACAACGAGGTCGACAAGCAAACCTATTTCGTCGGCGTGCAAAAAGACGTCACCACCCAAGTCAAGGCACAGCAGCGCGTCGCCCAACTGGAAGCCCAGTTAGCCGAGCTCAAAAGTGAGATCGCCGCACTCAAGGCGACGAGTGGAATTAACAAACTGTAAAAAACGCGGTCTTTAGAGCGATAATGGCTTTTTAATGCCTCAGCCTTGAGCTAGATCAATGCAACGCGACACGCTATTGACGCAGGACGAGCTGGATTTTATCCAGGACATGCAGCACAACCCGCAGCTCAACCTGCGGGATGCATGGTCGAGCCTGACGGTTAATGGCGGGGCGCAGATTCGCGATTTGCTCACGCGGCTGGCCGCCCACGACCAGGTCACCATCCAGGCGCAGTTCGACAACCAGCAACTCACCTTCCCGTTGCATCTGGTGGAAGATGAGTTTCATGCTGTGCATTTGCGCCTGGGCGTACCGAGTATTTTTGAAGATGGGCCGATGATCCGCCCATGGCGCCTGGCGCTTGAAACGCCGGTGGCGCTGGAAAACATCAAGGGCTACCCCAGCGCGCTGTGGGTGCACGAAGTGTCATTCAAAGGGGTGCTGGTAGAAGTGCGTGGCCGGGTCAAACCGCCAAAGACGTTTTCCCTGTGGTTCAGCCCTTCCGGCTACGAACGCATCGCCCTGCGCGGTACGCTGGAGCGGGAAACCGCCCGCGGCCTGTTCGCCTATCGCCTGAGCCAAAGCGATGCCGATGAGATCGAACGGCTACGCCAGTTCATCCTGCACCAGCACCGCCTGGTGCATCCTCACGTTCACGCCTGAGACTCGGGATCCAGATGGCCGCTGAGCAGTTGCTGCAAGCGGCGCGGCATCAAGCGTCCGTCATTGCCCAAGCAACCAATCGACGAATCCGCCAGGCTGTGTTCTGCCAGCTCTGACGCCTCTCCAGCCAGCAACAATGGGCAATCGAGGGTGAAGGCCAGGCGTTTAAGCCGCGACGCCAGCTCTGCGCCAGGGGCGTGGTTGGAAAACAGCACCAGGGCTTGCGGCCGAGTGCGCTCGCAGATCAGCGTCAACTCATCCAGTGGCTGGCCAACGCCCAGGACCTTGACCGCCAGTTTATCGCTCGACATCAACAAGCCCGCCACCAGCAACTCCAGCTCACGGCACTCTCCGGCAATGGCTGAGAGCAATACCCGGGGCGCTGGCGAGGCACAGGCCATTTGCAGGCACCGTGCGACGCGCGAGCGCAGGAAATTGTCGAAGAACAGCCACTCGCTGGCTTGGCCAAAGCGGCCTTGGTGACGTAACAACTGCTGCCACAGCGGGACCAAAATGTCCTGGAACACCACGGTCGTCGAATAGACGCTGAAGATCTGGCCGTACAACCGGTCGAGCTCACGATCATCAAAAGCACTGATGGCCTGCCGCAGTTGCGCCTGCCATTGGCGCCACTCCAGTTCGGTATCGCTGCGAGACGCGGTAGCCGGCTCGTTGGGCTGTGGGGCGCGCGCCAAAAGCTTGCCGACTTTGCTCACCGCCACGCCCCGCTCGATCCAGTCGAGGATGCGGTGCACGGTTTCGATATCGGTGCTTGAGTAAAGCCTGTGCCCACTTTCGGTGCGCACAGGCTGGATCAAACCGTAGCGACGCTCCCACGCACGCAACGTCACCGGGTTTACGCCTGTGAGTCTTGCCACTTCACGAATCGGAAACAGCCCATCGCAGTCAGTGTGGCTGTCGGGTGTTGTTTCGCGAAAAGGCGCAGTGATTTCGGGCATCAGCGGTCAAGAAACTTATATGAATTTGAATACCATTTAACGCCGATTGATCTGCATGATTCAAGATCTGCGGCGATCCATCCGAAGTTTCTGGCGTATTTGGGCAAAACCGGAATAATCCTTGCCTGTTCTTTTGCGTCGCTGCACCACCCCGCAGCTTCGTCCGTGCGCCGCCTACCCGGCTCGGCGCACTTGCTGATTTGGAGATATACGATGTCTACCTCACCCGTCACCTTGATGGTTGCGCGCCGCGTGGCCAAAGGTCGCTACGAAGAATTGATGGCCTGGCTGCGCGAAGGCGAGCAATTGGCGACTGACTTCCCCGGTTACCTGGGTTCCGGCGTGCTGGCCCCGCCACCTCATGATGATGAGTTCCAGATCATCTTTCGCTTTGCCGATGAAAAGACCCTGCACGCATGGGAGTTCTCCGCTTCGCGCAGCGCGTGGCTGAGCCGTGGCAGCGAGCTGTTTGCCGACCCGTCGGAGCACCGTGTCAGCGGTATCGATGGCTGGTTTGGTGCCGTGGGTGCACGCCCGCCACGCTGGAAACAGGCGGTGGCCATCTGGTTGGCTTTTTTCCCGGTATCGTTGCTGTTCAACTTCGGCCTGGGGCCGCTGCTCAGCGAGTTGGACCTGTTCAGCCGCGTACTGGTGAGCACCGCAGCCCTGACCCCGTTGATGGTTTATCTCTTTATCCCGCTGTCGACCCACCTGCTGGCGAACTGGCTGCACCCTTCGCCCCCGCGCAAAGTCACTGAAGCCGCCGCTTGAGTACAGGGAGGCCGGGGCGCTGGTATAGTTTGAGCCTGCCAGCGACTTGAGCCTCCCATGAATGCAACCAACGCTCCGATCCTGATCACCGGTGCCGGCCAGCGTGTCGGCCTGCATTGTGCCGAGCGCCTGTTGGATGAAGGCCAATCGGTGATATTCAGCTACCGCAGCGAACGTCCCGGCGTGCAGGCACTGCGTGAACGGGGTGCCATCGGTGTGTTTGCCGACTTCTCCAGCGAAGCCGGAGTGCTGGCTTTCATTGCCGCAGTGAAAAACCATACTCAAAGCCTGCGAGCAATCATCCACAACGCTTCAGCCTGGGTCGCCGAAACCCCGAGCGACGAAAGCCGTGCCTTTATCGACATGTTCAGCGTGCACATGCTTGCGCCGTACCTGATCAACCTGCATTGTTCACCTTTGCTGCAACGCTCGACACCTGCCGATATCGTGCATATCAGCGATGACGTGGTGCGCAAGGGCAGCCGGCAGCACATCGCCTATTGCGCCACCAAGGCCGGCCTCGACAGCCTCACGCTATCGTTTGCCGCGCAGTTCGCGCCGCGGATCAAGGTCAACGGTATCGCCCCGGCGATGGTGATGTTCAACGAAAGCGACGACGCGGCCTATCGCGCCAAGGTCCTGGCCAAGTCGGCCCTGGGCATCGAGCCCGGGCCTGAGGTGATCTACCAGAGCGTGCGTTACCTGCTGGACAACCCCTATGTCACTGGTACCACCCTGACCGTCAACGGCGGGCGGCATATCAAGTAAGCCGTTTGCGAGGATGTTGTATGACCTTATCCCTGCCCCACCACTACCGCGAGATCCTCAAGGGCCTGGGCGAAGACCCGCAGCGCGAGGGCCTGCTCGACACGCCCAAGCGTGCCGCCAAGGCCATGCAGTACCTGTGTCACGGCTATGAGCAGAACCTGGAAGAAATCGTCAACGGCGCACTGTTTGCGTCCGACAATGACGAGATGGTGATCCTCAAGGACATCGAGTTGTACTCGTTGTGCGAGCATCACCTGCTGCCCTTTATCGGCAAGGCCCATGTGGCCTATATTCCGACCGGCAAGGTGCTGGGCCTGTCAAAACTGGCGCGCATTGTCGACATGTTCGCCCGGCGCCTGCAGATCCAGGAAAACCTCACGCGGCAAATCGCCGACGCCATCCAGGACGTGACCCAGGCCGCTGGCGTGGCGGTGGTGATCGAAGCCAAGCACATGTGCATGATGATGCGCGGCGTAGAGAAACAGAATTCAACCATGAACACCTCGGTGATGCTCGGCGCCTTTCGCGAGTCGAACACCACCCGCATGGAGTTCCTGCAACTGATTGGACGGAGCAAGTAGCAATGCCACAACTTCAACCAGGCATGGCGCGTATCCGGGTCAAGGACCTGTGCCTGCGCACCTTTATCGGCATCAACGAGGACGAGATCCTCAACAAGCAGGATGTGCTGATCAACCTGACCATCCTGTATGCCGCCCAGGAGGCCGTGCGTGACAACGATATCGACCACGCCCTGAACTACCGCACCATCACCAAGGCCATCATCGCTCATGTCGAAGGCAACCGCTTTGCCCTGCTGGAGCGCCTGACCCAGGAACTGCTGGACCTGGTGATGAGCAACGAATCGGTGCTGTACGCCGAAGTCGAAGTGGACAAGCCCCACGCGCTGCGCTTTGCCGAGTCGGTTTCGATCACTCTGGCCGCCAGCCGCTGATATTAAGTGAGCCCTATGAACGACCAACAACGCCTCGAACTCGAAGCCGCCGCTTTTCGCCGACTGGTGGCCCATCTGGACAGCCGCAAGGATGTGCAGAATATCGACCTGATGAACCTCGCCGGCTTCTGCCGCAACTGCCTGTCCAAGTGGTACAAGGCCGAAGCCGACGAACGCCAGATCGAGGTCAGCCTCGATGACGCCCGTGAAGTGGTGTACGGCATGCCGTACGCCGAGTGGAAAGCCCAATACCAGCAAGAAGCCAACGCCGACCAACAGGCCGCGTTCGCCAAAGGAAAGCCTCATGACTGATTTGAACAACCTGCGCGCCAGCCTCAACAGTGGCGAACACGTCTTTGCCGATACCCTGGCGTTCGTCGCGGCCGGTTATGACTACCAGCCGCAAGCTTTCACCAACGGCGGTGTGGAAAATGCCGCTGGGCAGAATGAAGGGTCGTGCAAGACCCTGGGCTTGGCCTTGTTGGAAGGCTTGAGCGATCAAGAAGCGTTGCTGGCGTTTGGTGAGCATTACCGTTCGGTGGTGGCTACTCCGGACGGCAGTGACCATGGCAATATTCGGGCGCTGATTGCCCATGGGTTGGCCGCAGTGAAGTTTGCTGAACAGCCTCTGACTCGCCGCTGATTCATAACCAACCCCGCTCAATGTGGGAGCCGGGCTTGCCCGCGATGACGGTGGTGACTATCACACCGCTATCGCAGGCAAGCCAGCTCCCACATTTGTTTTGCGGTGTCTCGGCTATATCGCAGGCATAAAAAAACCGGCTTTCGCCGGTTTTTTTGAGTCAACGGGTTTAGAACGAAGCGTCCTTCAAACCGTCGAGGTAACGCTCGGCATCCAGGGCCGCCATGCAACCGGCGCCGGCCGAGGTGATGGCCTGTCGGTAGACGTGGTCTGCCACGTCGCCGGCAGCGAAGATACCTTCGATGTTGGTCGCGGTCGCATTGCCTTCACGGCCGCCTTGCACCACCAGGTACCCGTCTTTGGCTTCCAGCACGCCTTCGAAGAGCGAGGTGTTCGGGGTGTGGCCGATGGCGATGAACACGCCGTCGACTTTCAGCTCGTCGAAGCTGCCGTCGTTGTTTTTCAGGCGGGCACCGGTCACACCCATGTTGTCGCCCAGGACTTCATCCAGGGTGGCGTTGAGCTTGAGGATGATCTTGCCTTCGGCGACACGGGCGTGCAGCTTGTCGATCAGGATCTTCTCGGCGCGGAAGGTCTCGCGGCGGTGAACCAGAGTCACGGTGCTGGCGATGTTGGCCAGGTACAGCGCCTCTTCCACGGCAGTGTTGCCACCACCGACCACGGCAACCGGCTTGTTGCGGTAGAAGAAACCATCGCAAGTGGCGCAGGCCGAAACGCCCTTGCCCATGAACGCTTCTTCCGACGGCAGGCCCAGGTAACGTGCACTGGCGCCGGTGGCGATGATCAGCGCGTCGCAGGTGTACACACCGCTGTCACCGGTCAGGCTGTAAGGCTTTTTCGAGAAGTCGACCTTGTTGATATGGTCGAAGACGATCTCGGTTTCAAAGCGCTCGGCGTGCTCTTTCATACGCTCCATCAGCACCGGGCCGGTCAAACCATGGACATCGCCAGGCCAGTTGTCGACTTCAGTAGTGGTGGTCAACTGACCGCCCGCCTGCATGCCGGTGATCAGCAGCGGCTTGAGATTGGCCCGGGCAGCGTAGACAGCGGCGCTGTAACCGGCAGGGCCGGAACCGAGAATAATCACTCGGGAATGACGGGTATCAGACATGACTCACTCCTACCGACCGCCCGGACCACAGGGCGGCGGGAATAAAAAAGGACGGCGAAGCACTTGGGGAAGGCTTTGACTCGCCAGGTCCTGAAAATAATGGGTGCAGCGTATCGAGGGGGGCAAGATTAAGGAAATACGCATTAACAATCCAGCTCATAGGTGTTCTCTATGCGCGCGATTGAGCTAATCGACACCTTTGTAACCCTGGATGTCGCCTACCTACCCGCGCTTTCACAACAGGTGCAAAGCCGGTAAGGTCGGCGCGTTCGCCATTTTGCTCGGAGTACTCCATGCCCGCCCCTGCTCTTTCCGGCCCGCAATACCTGCGTGAAGGCCTCAAACTGGTGTTGAGCCCTGGCCTGCGCCTGTTTGTGTTGCTGCCGTTGGCGATCAACCTGGTGCTGTTCGTCGGGTTGATCTATTTCGCCGGCCATCAGTTCAGCCTGTGGGTCGACAGCTTGATGCCGACGCTGCCCCACTGGCTAGGCTTTTTGAATTACCTGTTGTGGCCACTGTTTGTCGTGCTGGTGTTGCTGATGGTGTTTTTCACGTTCACCATGCTCGCCAATATCATCGCCGCGCCGTTCAACGGGTTTCTCGCCGAGAAAGTCGAGGTCGTGGTACGCGGCACCGATGACTTCCCGCCGTTCAGTTGGGCCGAACTGGCAGCCATGGTCCCACGCACCCTGGCGCGGGAGATGCGCAAGCTGGGTTACTTCCTGCCACGTGCCATCGGCCTGTTTATCCTGTCGTTCATCCCGGTGGTCAACCTGATCGCGGCGCCGTTGTGGCTGCTGTTTGGCGTCTGGATGATGGCGATCCAGTACATCGACTACCCGGCCGATAACCATAAGCTGGGCTGGAACGAGATGCTCGCGTGGCTGCGCCAGAAACGCTGGCAGAGCATGAGTTTTGGCGGCATTGTCTACCTGGTACTGCTGGTGCCGGTGGTCAACCTATTGATGATGCCTGCGGCGGTGGCCGGCGCGACGTTGTTCTGGGTGCGAGAACAAGGCGCCGAGGCAATGGAGAAGCAAGCGGTGGCCACGTCATAAATCCATCATCGCACTGACACAATGGCGACATGGCCCACGCCGACACTGTGGGTCATGACGACAGCCTCGCTTCACATCACCCTCATTACCGAAACCTTCCCGCCGGAAATCAACGGGGTGGCCAATACCCTTGGCCGCCTGTGCGAGGGCTTGCGCTCACGCGGCCATCAGGTCGAGCTGGTACGCCCACGCCAAAGTACCGACCAAAGCCGCCCCAGCGATGATGAACTGCTGCTGTGCCGCGGCTGGCCACTGCCTGGCTATCCAGGCCTGCAATGGGGTCAGTCGTCGATGCACAAGTTGCTGCGCCGTTGGACGCGCCAGCGCCCGGATGTGCTCTATATCGCTACCGAAGGGCCGTTAGGGCTGTCTGCATTACGTGCAGCTCGGCGCCTGGGCATCAGCGTGGTCAGCGGTTTTCACACCAATTTTCAGCAGTACTCCAACCAATACGGTTTGAGCCTGTTAAGTCGCATGGTCACCCATTACCTGCGCTGGTTTCATAACCGCTCAACCTTGACACTGGTACCCAGCGCCAGTCAGCGCCTGGAACTAGAGCGCCGACATTTCGAGCGCCTGGGCATGTTGTCGCGGGGTGTGGACAGCCAACTGTTCCACCCTGCCAAACGCGATAATGCCTTGCGTGAGAGTTGGGGTTTGGAGAGCGGCGATGTCGCCGTGCTGCATGTGGGACGCCTGGCCCAGGAGAAGAATCTGGGGCTGCTCAAACGTTGCTTTGATGCGTTACAGGATACCTACCCACTACGGAGGATGAAGCTGATTGTCGTCGGTGATGGCCCCCAGCGTGCATCGCTGGAACGCGAGCTGCCCGATGCGGTGTTCTGCGGCACTCAACGCGGCGAAGAGCTGGCAAGGCATTACGCCTCAGGGGATCTGTTCCTGTTTCCCAGCCTGACCGAAACCTTCGGCAATGTGGTGCTCGAAGCGATGGCGTCTGGCCTGGGAGTGGTGGCTTACGACCAGGCTGCTGCAAGCCAGCATCTACGTCATGGCTATAGCGGCGCACTGGCAATGCCTGGGGATGAAGACGCATTTTGCGACGCAGCCATCTGGCTGCTGGAGGAGCGTGAAACGTTGCGCAGAGTGCGCTTGAATGCCCGACAACATGCCAGCCGTCAGGGCTGGCCGGCGATTATCGAGCAATTCGAGCGCCAGTTGCGTGGGGTATGCGAGGACGGTCAACCGGTGCCTGCCCTCTCACCGCTCACACCAGAGTCATCAACGCCTCACGACTGAAGGGCAAGATGTCGCCCTCGCGCCCTTCGCGCACCTTCACGGCCCAATCCGGGTCGACCAACAAGGCTCGCCCCACTGCCACGAGGTCGAACTCATCGTTATTCAGGCGCTCCAGCAGTTTCTCCAGGCTGGCAGGCTGGGCGATCTTGTCGGTGTTGACCATGAACTGCAGGAACTCGCCATCCAAGCCCACGCTGCCCACCGTGATGGTTGGCTTGCCGGTGAGCTGACGCGTCCAGCCGGCCAGGTTGAGGTCCGAGCCTTCAAATTCAGGCTCCCAGAAACGACGGGTGGAACAGTGGAAAATATCCACGCCAGCGTCAGACAATGGCTTGAGGAACTCACCCAACGCTTCATGGGTTTGTACCAGGCGTGCGGTGTAGTCCTGCTGCTTCCACTGGGAGAAACGCAAGATAATCGGAAAGTCCGGGCCAACAGCGGCGCGGGTCGCCTGGATCAGTTCGAGGGCGAAGCGCGAGCGGTTGGCCAGGCTGCCACCATATTCGTCGGTGCGCTGGTTGCTGCCTTCCCAGAAAAACTGGTCGACGAGGTAGCCATGGGCACCGTGGATTTCCACGCCGTCCATGCCGATCGCCTGGGCATCCTTGGCGGCTTGGGCGAAGGCGTTGATCACCTCCGCGATGTCCTGCTTCGTCATGCCATGGACAACCACGTTGCCGTCCTTGAGCTTTTCCATCGGGCCATAGGCCGGGACGCTGGCGTCAGGTTCGGTACCGATACGGCGCACACTGCCCACATGCCACAGCTGCGGGACAATCTTGCCGCCTTCGGCGTGGACCGCATCGACCACTTTCTTCCAACCAGCCAGTGCGGCCTCACCGTAGAAATGCGGCACGTTGGGATAGCCATTGGAGGCCTGGTGCCCGACCACCGTGCCTTCGGTGATGATCAAGCCCACGCCAGCAGCGGCACGGCGACGGTAGTACTCAATGACTTTCGAATTAGGTACGCCACCTGGGGAGAACGAGCGGGTCATGGGCGCCATGACCACGCGGGTCGACAGTTGCAATGCGCCGAGTTGGAAGGGTTTGAACAAGGCTTGGACGGGCATGGAGCGCTCCACGGCTAAGAAATTTATGACGTGGATAATATGGAGACTAAAGCGCCACTCATAGCACTATTGATCTAAATGATTAAGGTATAGAAGTACCCGAATACCTGTAGGAGCGAGCTTGCTCGCGAGGAACCTGAGGACGCCGCGTATTTCCGGAAGCACGCGTCATCATTGGCGATTTTCGCGAGCAAGCTCGCTCCTACAGTGGGTCGGAGTCAGCTGAGGGCTTTTTCGATGGCCTGGATGATGGAGGGATCTTCGGGGGGCGTACGTGGTGAGAAGCGTGCAAGGACGCGGCCATCTTTACCCAACAGGAATTTCTCGAAGTTCCAGGTGATATCCCCGGGGAATTCAGCGCCCTCGCCCGCCAGCAAACGGTACAACTGATGCCGATCAGGGCCGTTGACCTCGATCTTGCTGCCCAGTGGAAAAGTCACGCCGTAGTTCAGGCTACAGAACTGCTGAATCTGCTCCTCGGTGCCCGGCTCCTGGCCTGCAAACTGGTTGCATGGCAAGCCGAGCACTGTGAACCCCTGGTCCTTGTACTGCTGGTAGAGGCTCTCCAACGCCGCGTATTGCGGGGTCAAACCACACTTGGACGCCACATTGACCACCAGCACGACTTGGCCCTTGAAAGGCGCCAGCGGTAGCGCTTGTCCGTCCAAGGCTTTGAGTTTCAGATCGTGGAAAGCACTCATGACGAACTCCAGATATCCCATGTTCTTTGCATTGCAGCCCTTCGGAGCTTACAACCGGCAAAGCTGCAATCATAGACGCCGGTGACGAAACTCGCCTGCCGGTTACTGAGCGGTCGGCCAGGGCAAAATCGGAATCGCCGTCACCGCATTCTGCGGGCTGCCTTCGATCAGGCGGTCGCTGTAGACCAGATACACCAGGGTGTTGCGCTTCTTGTCGAGGAAACGCACGACCTGCATGGTCTTGAACACCAGCGAGGTGCGCTCCTTGAACACTTCGTCGCCGTCCTTGAGCTCACCCTTGAAGTGGATAGGGCCCACCTGGCGGCAAGCGATCGAGGCCTCGGCACGGTCTTCGGCCAGGCCCAGCCCGCCCTTTACCCCGCCAGTCTTGGCGCGGGACAAGTAGCACGTCACGCCATCGACCTTGGGGTCGTCAAACGCTTCGACCACAATCCGGTCGTTAGGGCCGACAAACTTGAACACCGTCGAGACCTGGGCGATTTCTTCGGCCGAGGCCAGCAGTGGCATGAGCAATAACAGGCCGAGTAATCCCTTCATTACACGCATCGGGTATTCCTTTCGTTTAAACCAGGATGAGGTTGTCGCGGTGCACCAGTTCCGGTTCCGCCATGTAACCCAAGAGTCCGACAATCGCGTCAGACGATTGTCCAATAATCTTCTGTGCTTCAAGGGCGCTGTAGTTGGCCAGGCCACGGGCAATCTCACGACCGTCCGGCGCGACGCACACCACCATCTCACCACGGCGGAAGCTGCCCTGCACCAGCTTGACGCCCACCGGCAGCAAGCTCTTGTTGCCTTGGGACAACGCCGACACCGCGCCCTCGTCCAGCACCAGAGTGCCACGGGTTTGCAGATGCCCGGCCAACCACTGCTTGCGCGCCGCCAGCATGCCGCGCTCCGGCGACAGCAGCGTACCGATGCGCTCACCGGCCTTGAGGCGATCCAGCACACGCTCCAGGCGCCCACCAACGATGATGGTATGGGCACCGGAACGCGCAGCCAGGCGAGCGGCGCGCAGTTTGGTCTGCATACCGCCACGGCCCAGGGCACCGCCGACACTGCCGGCGACCGCATCCAGTGCCGGGTCATCGGCGCGGGCTTCGTAGATAAGCTGGGCATCGGGGTTGTTGCGCGGGTCGGCGTCGAACATGCCATCGCGGTCGGTGAGGATCACCAACAAGTCGGCCTCTACCAGGTTGGCCACCAGGGCGGCCAGGGTGTCGTTGTCACCGAAGCGGATTTCGTCGGTGACCACGGTGTCGTTCTCGTTGATGACCGGGATAACCTTGAGCTCCACCAGCGCGCGCAAGGTGCTGCGAGCGTTGAGGTAGCGCTTGCGGTCGGACAGGTCGTCGTGGGTCAACAGCACCTGCGCCGTGTGGCGGCCGTGCTCGGCAAAGCTGGATTCCCAGGCTTGCACCAGGCCCATCTGGCCGATGGCAGCGGCGGCTTGCAGTTCGTGCATCGCGCTGGGTCGCGCGGTCCAGCCGAGGCGGCTCATCCCGGCGGCAACCGCTCCGGACGACACCAGCACCAACTCAACGCCTGCTTCATGCAAGGCCACCATCTGCTCGACCCAGACGCTCATGGCTGCGCGATCCAGACCTTTGCCATCCGCCGTCAACAGCGCACTGCCGATTTTCACGACCCAGCGCTGCGCACCTGTCACTTTGCTCCGCATCATCTTCAACCTTAGAGTGAGGGCCGCGCGACCCAGCGCTGCCCATAACGTTATACCCGGATACCAAAACGCCGCTCCAGGGAGCGGCGTTCAAGTTTATCGCAACGGATCAGTCACGCACGTAAATGATTTCCGGACCGTCTTCATCATCCACGTCTTCTTCGTCCCAATCATCGTCGCCGATGTCGTGGACCGACTTCACGCCGCTGCGGCGCAGGGCGCGCTGGTCGTCCAGGGCCTGCAACTGGGCACGGGCCTCGTCTTCGATCTGCTGGTCGAGTTCGGCGAGTTCGGCCTTGTACACAGGGTCGGCCGCCAGGCGGTCGGCACGGTCTTCCAGGTAACGCATGATGTCGCGGGTCAGGCGCTCGGTGCCTTCTTTGGCGATGGCCGAGATGACATAAACCGGACCTTCCCACTCCAGGCGATCAACGATCTCCTTGACGCGCTCTTCGTGCTCTTCTTCAAGGATTTGGTCGCACTTGTTCAGTACCAACCAGCGATCGCGCTCGGCCAGGGCCGGGCTGAACTTGGTCAGCTCGCTGACGATCACTTCGGCGGCATCGGCGGCACTGGTGTCATCCAGCGGCGCCATGTCGACGAGGTGAAGCAGCAAACGGGTGCGGGACAAGTGCTTGAGGAAGCGGATACCCAGGCCCGCGCCGTCGGAAGCGCCTTCGATCAAGCCAGGAATGTCGGCAACCACGAAGCTTTTCCAGCGGTCGACACTGACCACGCCCAGGTTTGGCACCAGGGTAGTGAACGGGTAGTCGGCAACTTTCGGCTTGGCGGCCGATACCGAGCGGATGAAGGTACTTTTACCCGCGTTCGGCAGGCCCAGCAGGCCCACGTCCGCCAGTACTTTCATTTCCAGCTTCAGGTCGCGCTGCTCGCCCGGCTTGCCCGGCGTGGTCTGGCGCGGTGCACGGTTGGTACTGGACTTGAATCGGGTGTTACCCAGACCGTGCCAGCCACCCTGCACAACCATCAGTTTCTGGCCGGCCTTGGTCAGGTCGCCAATCACTTCCTGGGTCGCGGAGTCGATGATCGTGGTGCCGACCGGTACGCGCAGTACCAGGTCTTCACCTTTTTTACCGGTGCAGTCGGTGCTGCCGCCGTTGGAGCCACGCTCGGCATCGAAATGCCGGGTGTAACGGTAGTCGACCAGAGTATTGAGGTTCTCGTCGGCCATCATGTAGATGGAACCACCGTCACCGCCGTCACCGCCGTTCGGGCCACCGTTTTCGATGAATTTTTCGCGACGGAAACTCATGCAACCGTTACCGCCGTCGCCTGCTTTTACTCGGATGGAAACTTCATCAACGAACTTCATAACAAAACGCCTCTCGCCGCGTGGACGAGCTTAAGAAACCAAGACATAAGACTCTTGCAAAAATGAGCGCAGCGACCTCAATCAGCGACCGCAAACCAGCGCCTGAGCTCATCACAGACAGCTTTGCAAGAGACTCACTCCACAAACGAAAAAGCCCCGTCGCAAGACAGGGCTTTCCCAGCGATCTCGCAATTAAGCTGCGACAACGCTCACGTAACGGCGGTTGAACGCGCCCTTTACTTCGAACTTGATCACGCCTTCGATTTTAGCGAAGAGGGTGTGATCTTTACCCATGCCAACACCGTAACCGGCGTGGAATTGGGTGCCGCGCTGACGCACGATGATGTTGCCCGGAATGATTTTCTGGCCGCCATACATCTTCACGCCAAGACGTTTGGCTTCTGAGTCGCGACCGTTACGGGTACTACCACCAGCTTTTTTGTGTGCCATGAGTCAATTCTCCTAGTGAGGAATTAGGCTGAAATTAAGCCTGAATACCGGTGATTTTGATCTCGGTGTACCACTGGCGGTGGCCCATACGCTTCATGTGGTGCTTACGACGACGGAACTTGATGATGCGGACTTTATCGTGACGACCTTGGGAGATCACTTCAGCCACAACGGTAGCGCCAGCAACAACTGGAGCGCCGATGTTCACGTCATCGCCATTGGCGACCAACAGAACGCGATCAAAAGTAACGGATTCGCCAGTAGCGACTTCCAGTTTCTCGATCTTCAGGTATTCACCTGGGGCGACTTTGTATTGCTTGCCACCAGTAACAATTACTGCGTACGACATGGTATTTCTCCGATAATCCTGCTCACCCAGCGCTTTATAAGAAGAGGTATTGGCTGGCATGGCTGCATGGGATGGACGTCCCGAATGCAATTGCGTAAGGCAGGTGCTGCCCAGGAAGTTCAGGGTGCGCGATTGTACGCAAGCTATGGGAGGCTTGCAAGGGGCCGTCTATCGCGCCTTGACACCCGGGGGTCAGGGTCCTAGCATGCCGCGCAACCCTTCTGGAGCGACTGTCGCTGATGCAACCCCAAGCTTTCTACCGCGCGGTCGCGGACGATTTTAGCGCCGTCGACGGCATCATCAAGCAGCAGCTGACGTCAAAAGTGCCGCTGGTCTCCAAAATTGGCGACTACATTACGTCGGCGGGCGGCAAACGCCTGCGTCCTTTATTAGTGTTGCTGTGCGGCAAGGCCCTGGGCCGTCAAGGCGACGACCTGCGCCTGCTGGCTGCCACGATCGAATTCCTGCACACCGCCACCCTGCTGCATGACGACGTGGTCGACATGTCCGGCATGCGCCGTGGCCGCGAGACGGCAAACGCCATGTGGGGCAATGCGCCCAGCGTGTTGGTAGGCGACTTCCTGTATTCGCGCTCATTCGAAATGATGGTCGAGCTGGGCTCGATGCCCGTGATGAAGATTCTTTCACAGGCCACACGCATCATCGCCGAAGGCGAAGTGTTGCAGCTGTCCAAGGTCCGCGACGCCAGCACCACCGAAGAAACCTATATGGAAGTGATTCGCGGCAAAACCGCGATGCTCTTCGAAGCCTCGACCCACAGTGCCGCCGCGCTGTGTGGCGCCACCGCCGAACAGGCCGAGGCCCTGCGCACGTTCGGTGACCACCTGGGCGTGGCGTTCCAACTGGTGGATGACCTGCTCGACTACAAGGGCGACGCCGAAACCCTGGGCAAGAACGTCGGTGACGACCTGGCCGAGGGCAAGCCGACCTTGCCGTTGATCTACACCATGCGCGAAGGCACGCCGGAACAGGCCGCCCTGGTGCGCAAGGCGATTCAGAAAGGCGGAATCGAAGACCTGGAGGCCATCCGTGCCGCTGTGGAAGCCTCGGGTTCCCTGGAGTACACCGCGCAACTGGCGCGTGACTACGTGGCGCGGGCGATCACCTGCCTGCAAGCGCTGCCGGCCAGTGAATACCGGGATGCCCTGGTTGAACTGAGTGAGTTTGCGGTCGCCCGTACTCACTGATTCCGCGCGGTAGTGAGTGGGCTTGTGTGGGAGCGGGCTTGCTCGCGAAAGCGGAGGGTCAGTTAATACAGTTATTGACTGATCCACCGCTTTCGCGAGCAAGCCCGCTCCCACATTTTGAATTCATTACCAATTCAAGATCCCGTCCCGGCTACAAAACCCTATATAATGTGCGACTTTTAGTCATCCCTGAACCTCAAGGAGCTTTAGTGAGCACGTTGCCACCCTGCCCAAAATGCAATTCCGAATACACCTACGAAGACGGCGCCCAGCTGATCTGCCCGGAATGCGCCCATGAGTGGTCCGCCAATGGCGAGGCCGAAGTGGCCAGCGATGAAACAGTGAAGAAAGACTCTGTGGGTAATGTCCTGCAGGACGGCGACACCATCACCGTAATCAAGGACCTCAAGGTCAAAGGCACTTCCCTGGTGGTCAAGGTCGGCACCAAGGTCAAGAACATCCGCCTGTGCGACGGCGACCACGATATCGATTGCAAGATCGACGGTATCGGCCCGATGAAACTCAAGTCCGAGTTCGTGCGCAAAGTCTGATCCTGCTGCATTCCATCCCGCGCCCGCCGCGGGATGGCGTTTTGCCCTCTGCGTTGATCGAACGCAATACCCACACAGAAAAAAACAGAAACTGCCAATAGACGCTTGCTATTCTACGAATAAGAATTATTCTCATTGAAACTCATCAAGGAGAACGACCATGACTTATTTGATAGATGCCTGGCTGGACCGTCCACACCCTTACCTGCGAATCCTGCATCGGGAAACCGGTGAAGTCTGCGCGGTACTTGAAGAAGAAGCGCTGAACGAGCTGCAGGATCAGGGCGATCTGGACGTCAATGGCCTGAGTTCCAGTGAGCCTGGAGTGCTGAAGGAAGTGGTGAGGAATCTGTTTCTGTTCTGCTATGCGCGAGCGTTGCGCCCGGCGACGGAGCTCAATGGCAAGTTCCATCCATGAACAACCTGGCAAATCCCTGTTGGGGCGAACGCATTCGCCCCAACAGGTAATCAACAACAGGTCTTACAGAACGTCGAGCAGCTCGACGTCGAATACCAGAACGCTGTGCGGCGGGATGCTGCCAACGCCTTGAGCGCCGTAAGCCAGTTCGCTCGGCACGTACAGGCGCCATTTGCTGCCGGCATTCATCAGTTGCAGCGCTTCGGTCCAGCCAGCGATCACGCCGCCAACCGGGAACTCTGCAGGCTGGCCGCGCTCGTAGGAGCTGTCGAACACAGTGCCGTCGATCAAGGTGCCGTGGTAGTGGGTACGCACTTGATCTTCACGGGTCGGCTTGGCGCCGGTGCCGGCAGTCAGCACTTCAAATTGCAGGCCGGAAGCCAGGGTGGTGATGCCATCACGCTTGGCGTTTTCAGCCAGGAATGCCAGGCCGGCACCCGCGGCTGCTTCAGCCTTGGCAGCGGCTTCGGCTTGCATGATCTCGCGGATCACTTTGAAGCTGGCAGCCATTTGCTCTTGGTCAACACGGCTTGGCTTGCCTGCGAACGCGTCGGTCAGGCCGGCCAGGATCGCGTCCAGGCTGACGCCCGGTGGCGGGTTGTCGCGCAGTTGGTCGCCCAACTGACGGCCGATACCGTAGCTGACGCGGGTTTCGTCGGTGGACAGATTAACTTCGGACATGAAGAGGCTCCGCTGTAGGACAACACGGTTTCCCGCGCTGCCCAGAACTAAAAGGGCCCGCAGACTAGCACACAAGACCGGCACATGATCAGCCCCCCTCCCCGGCTATCAGAGCGCCAGGTCGTAGGTCAGATACAGCCGGTAGTTATCCCGGTCGCTGGCATAAGTCGAACGATAAGTAGCCTTGCGCAACTCCACACCCAGGCCTTTGAACGCGCTGTCCTGGACCACATAGCGCAGATTCGTGTCGGACTCCCACTCCCGCGCCTCGCGCCCCTTGAACTCGCCGTTTTGCCCTTTGTAGTAGCGGGTCATGAAACTCAAGCCCGGCAGTACCGCCGCGAAGTCATAGTCGTAGCGCAGCATCCAGGTTTGCTCACCAGCCTGGATGAACTTGCCCACACCGGCGTTACTGAAGGAATACACGGTCGAGACGCTGGCATACGGCAGCGCGGTCTCGCCGCTGACCTTCTGATAGCCGACACCCAGCGCCTGCGGGCCCAGGCGGTAAGTGAACAGACCGCTGAACATGTCACTGTCGACCTCGCCGTTACGCGCCTCACCCGCGTCGTTACTAATGAAGTAGCGCAAGTCGCTGGTCAGTGTGCCGTTGCCCAGCGGCTGCTTATGCACCAGGCCGAAGAATTGCTGGCGATAGAATTCGCGCATTTCACCGTAGTACCAGGTGCCGCTGAGCTTCGGCGTAAAGGCATAGGTGGCGCCGGCAAAATCGAAGTCACTGCCCTTCTTGCCGCTGTAGCCTTGGGGATAAATGTCCACGCTGTCGGTGGAATTACGCAGCTTGAATTTGTCCAAGTGCCCGGCGTGCAGGTACAGGTCACGAATGCCACTGTATTCCACTTGAGTGCCCTGGAACGTCTGCGGCAACAGGCGGCCATCGTTGTGTACCAGCAGCGGAATTTTCGGCAGCAACGTGCCGGTTTTCACCACTGCATCGCCCCAGCGCAGTTTGGCCGTGACGCCCAGGCTGGAAAACTCACTGGCCGCATGACCATCGTCGTGCACAGGCAACAAGCCCGTCCCGGCGTGCGTCGGGCTGGAGTCCAGACGCAGGCCCGCCAGCCCCAAGGCATCCAGGCCAAAACCCACGGTGCCCTCGGTATAACCTGACTGAAGGTTGAGCAGAAAGCCCTGGGCCCACTCCTTGCGGTCTTCACCACCGTCGCGGTAACCGTCGTTGAAGTAGAAGTTGCGCAAGGTCAACCGGCCGTGGGAATCCGCCCAAAAGCCCTGGGCCATCAAGGCCGGTGACAGGCTCGCCATCAGCCCCGCCGAGACCATTCTCCCCCTCGTGAAAAAATCACGCATAAACCCTTCCTCAATGCCATGTTGTGTTTTTTATGGGCAGTTGCACCGCGCGGCAGGCTGGACGGCATGTCGCGTTGGAGCGGACACTAACGGCTCGTCGACAGCCCCACAACGTTATGCGAGAAGCGCATCAGGCTATGCGTGAAGTACCGGCCGCCCTTCCCAACCGACAGGAAAAACACGGTGAATCTCAAGCAACTCGAAGCCTTCAAAGCGATCATGGCCACCGGCTCGACCATCGGCGCAGCAACGCGCATGGGCCTGTCGCAATCGGCGGTCAGCCGCCTGCTGAGCCAGTTGGAAGAGCACTTGGGTTTTGCCTTGTTCCTGCGCAAGAAGGGCCGCTTGATGGCGACGCCCGAAGCCGAGGAACTGCTCGCCGAAGTCGCCGGACTGGTGGATGGCATGCAACGAATCCAGCGCCTGGCCGACGAAATGCGCGTGGGCCGCTCACGCAAGAGCCTGCTCAAGGTCGGGGTGCCCACAAGCATGACCCAGGAGCTGTTGCCGCGCATCGTGGCGCAGTTTCTCAAGGAGCATGACGACATTGTCGTGGAACTGCTGACCGGTTCTTACGACACGATCGAGCGTGCGGTGCTGGACCGTTCCGCCGACCTGGGCTTTGTACGCCTGCCCACGGAAATACCTGACTTCGATGTCGAGCCGGTGCTACGAACCGAAGGCGTCTGCGTGATGCCCGCCGACCATCCGCTGACCCGTCACGCCTGCATCCAAGTGCAGCACCTGCGCGATGTGCCGTTGGTGATGCTCGGCCGGCAACGCGCATTGCGGGCCGAGCTGAACCAGGTGTTTCGTGCCGCCAACCTCACACCGCAGGTGCGGGTCGAGGTGCACTCGGTCGGGGCAGCGTGCAGCTTCGTTGCCGAGGGCCTGGGGGTATCGATCGTCAATGGTCTGCTGGCCAGCCACTTCCGGCATTTGCCCATCGTCACCCGCCCGTTTCGCCCGGCGCTGCCCTACGCATTCGGCCTGGCGTTTCGCGCCAATGAGCCGCGCTCGCAACTGGTACACGCGTTTGCCGAGCACCTCAAGCAGGGTCTGGCCGCACAAAACGCATAGCCCAACCCACCCCACGCATAACGTTGTCGTCGCGAAAACTTTGCCCTAGTGTCCGCCCC
Organism: Pseudomonas sp. AM4(2022); assembly: GCF_036346515.1. Classification (NCBI taxonomy): domain Bacteria; kingdom Pseudomonadati; phylum Pseudomonadota; class Gammaproteobacteria; order Pseudomonadales; family Pseudomonadaceae; genus Pseudomonas; species Pseudomonas sp. AM4(2022). Next base: position 11,914 of record NZ_JAOTNW010000011.1, on the reverse strand, counting down.
ACACGTGTCACCCCTATAACAATAACGGCGCACGCCGGGGCCACTAGCATGAGCGAATCCCAGAGCATCCCTACCCAAGCAGCGGTGGGAAATACCACGCAACGCAAGCAGATCAATCCCGCCATCATCCTGCTGAGCATCGTTTTGCTCGCAGTGGCGTTTACCTACGCGGTGAACTCGGGCACGTTCCAGCGCCAGAATGGCCTGGTGATACCGGGCTCTTACCAGGTGCTGGAAAAACACGACTCCCTGGGCCAACTGTTCAGCCTGGAGCCGCGCAAAGCCGGCGACACCGTGGCCCGCCCGGTGTCCTTGGTGGAAGGTTTCATGGCCATTCCCCAGGGCATCGAGAAACGTGCGGCGCTGATTTTCATGGTGCTGTTCATCGGTGGCATGTTCGGGGTGCTGAACAAGGCCGGAGTGATCGACGCCGGGCTGGAACGCATGCTGGGGCTGACCCGGGGTAATATCTACGTGCTGGTGCCATGCCTGATGCTGGTGTTTTCCGCCGGCAGTACCTTCATGGGGCTGGCCAAGGAATTTATCCTCATCGTGCCGTTGATGGTTGCCATGGCTAATCGGCTGGGGCTGTCGAACCTGATCGGGCTGGCCATCGTCACGATCTCGGTGAAGATCGGCTACCTGGCTTCTATTTCCAATCCCGTGGCGCTGTCCGTGGCGCAGCCGATGGTCGGGCTGCCGATCTTCAGTGGCCTGAGCATGCGTGTGCTCGCCTACTGCAGCTTCCTGCTGGTGGGCATTGCCTTCGTGCTGTGGAGTATTCGCAAGCACGGTTACGATGCCACGGCGCAGATCACTTTCGAAAGTACGCCGTTGCCCCTGCGCCATCTGATCAACCTGATCGTACTGCTGACGGGCATCGCTTTCCTGGTCTACGCCTCCAACCGCTGGGGCTGGAAATACCATGAGCTGTCGGCGTTCTATCTGCTGCTGACGCTGGCCTTCAGTGTGATCGCCGGGCTCGGCGCGAGCACTGCTGCCAGTGCCTTTGTCGATGGCATGAAGAAGGTGCTGATCGCTGGCGTGCTGATCGGTCTGGCTACCGCCGTGGAGATCATCCTCAGTACCGGCCAGGTCCTGGACACCATCGTCAACAGCCTGGCCAACCTGGTGGGCGACCACGGTCCGATCGTGTCGGCCTACGGCATGTTCTTCGCGCAACTGGGCCTGGATGTACTGATCCCATCCACCTCCGGCCAGGCGGCTGTAACCATGCCGATCTTCGGGCCCTTGGGCCAGTTGTCCGGCGTCAGCCCGCAGACCACGGTGTTCGCATTCTTGATGGGCAACGGCCTGACCAACATGATCACCCCCACCTCCAGCGGCCTGCTGGTGCTGTTGGCCACCGCCAATGTCGGCTGGGGCCAATGGGCGCGTTACATCCTGCCGCTGTTCCTGATCTACGCCGTGCTGGCGATGGTGTTGCTGGCCATTGCGGTGACGAGCGGGTACTGAATCGATGAGTATTATCCCCATGCACATCCTGCGTAACCAAATGATCCCGATGCGCGACGGCATTCACCTGGCCACCGACATCTACGTGCCGGCGGCAGGCGGTGGACCGTTTCCGGTGGTGATCGAGCGCACGCCCTACGACAAGAGCAAACCCTCGCGCTCGGAAAAACAGCGCGACGGCCGACACATCTCCCGCGAGCAAATGGCCGCACGGTTTACCGAGCAAGGCTTTATCGCGATCTTCCAGGACTGCCGTGGGCGCTACGCCTCCGAAGGTACGTTCATCAAGTACACCGCCGAGGGCGAAGACGGTTTCGACACCCTGGCCTGGATCGTCCAACAGCCCTGGTGCAACGGCAAGATCGGCAGCATGGGCCTGTCCTACGCGGCCCACACGCAACTGGCGATGGCCTGCCTGCACCCACCGGGGCTGAGCAGCATGGTGCTCGACAGCGGCGGCTTCGCCAACGCCTACCAGTGCGGGATTCGCCAGGGCGGCGCCTTCGAACTCAAACAGGCGACGTGGGCCTTTCGCCAGGCCAAGGAAAGCCCAGCGGCCCTGGACGACCCGCTGATTCGCCAAGCGTTGGAGCAGGAGGATATTCATCAATGGTTCACACGTATGCCCTGGCAACCCGGGCAATCACCCCTGCGCCATGTGCCGGAATATGAAGCCTACGTGCTGGAGCAATGGGCCCAGGGCACCTTCAGTGAATATTGGCAACAGTCGGGGATCTACGCCGAAGGCCATTACGCGCGACTGCCCGATATCCCGGTGCTGTTCATGTCCAGTTGGTACGACGCCTACGTTAGTTCGACCCTGGCCAACTACCGCGCCTTCACACACCAAGGTACGGCCAGCCAACGACTGGTGATGGGCCCGTGGCTGCACGGCGACCGCAATATCAGCCACAGCGGCGATGTGGAATTCGGCCCGCAAGCCGCCTTTGACGGCCAGGTCGATCAGGATTGGCTCAGTTGCCGACTGGCCTGGTTCGAGCAATCCCTCAAGCCGTCGCCGCGAACCACAACGGCCAGCGTACAGGTGTTTCTGATGGGGGGCGGCAGCGGTAACCGCGACGAAAACGGGCGCCTGGACCATGGCGGCCGCTGGCTGCACACCACGCAATGGCCGCTGCCCGGCAGCCAAACACTGACCCTCTATCTGAATGCACACAGGCAGTTGAGCCGCACGGCACCTGTCGAGGCTGACGCCCACTTGAGTTACCGCGCCGACCCGGCCCACCCAGTCCCGACCATCGGCGGCGCGCTGACCTCCGGCGCCCCTGTGTTTGTTGGCGGGGCCTTCGACCAACGGGAGCGTCCCGACTTTTTCGGCACCCAAGGGGATAACCGCCCCCTGGCTCAGCGCGATGACGTTCTGGTGTTCCAGACCGAGCCTCTGGACGACGACCTGATCGTCGCCGGTGACGTGCAGATCGAGCTGTGGATCGACAGCGATGCTCCCGACACCGACTTCACTGCCAAGCTGGTGGACGTGTACCCGCCCAGCGCCGACTACCCCGAGGGCTTTGCGATGAACATCACCGACGGCATCCGCCGCTGCCGTTATCGCGACTCATGGGAACAGCCGACGGCCCTGACGCCGGGTGAGCGAGTGAAGGTGCTGATCGAGCCTTTCGCCACCTGCAACCTGTTCAAGCGCGGCCATCGGTTGCGCCTGGATATCGCCAGCAGCAATTTCCCGCGCTTTGACGTCAACCCCAACAGCGGCGAGCCTTCAGGCCAGGCCAGCCACCCTCGGGTTGCCCACAATAATGTGCACCTGAGCCACGCTGCCGCCTCCTGCCTCAGGCTTACCGTGGTGCCCAACACGGCGGAGTCCTGAGCGCATCGGATCGCCATTGCTGCACGGTAATGGCGACCCTTCGTCACCCCGCAAGAAAAGTACTTCAGAATCATCCTTTGCCGCCGATACAGCCCTACACATCTTGGCTGGCTCAAACAACAACACACCGTCCAGCAGACAGACATCACTCTTCAAGGAGCTTTCGATGAACAGCTGGTTCGGTAACATCAGCGTCAATCTCAAACTCGGCCTGGGCTTTGGCCTGGTGCTGGTCCTCACCTCGATCCTGGCGCTCACCGGCTGGACCAGCCTGGGCGGCCTGATCGACCGCAGCAACTGGATGAGCGACATCACCCAGCTCAACGCCTCGCTGACCAAGCTGCGGATCGTACGCCTGCAATACATGCTGGCCAATGGCGACGAAGCCGTGGCGCAGAATGTGCAGACCAGCCTGGATGCCTTCGCAGCTCAACAACAGAAATTGCTGGACAGCTTCAAGAGCCCGGAAAACCTCAAGCTGCTCAATGAGCAGAAAGCCGTCATTACCGCTTACCGCCAGTCCCTGAACAAAATGCGCGAGGCCTATCGCAATGGCAACGCTGCGCGCGACGTCATGGGCGCCAAGGCAGACATCGCCAACGCACAGATCAATGCGCTGGAAACCAGTGTGCAGCAGTCACCCGACAGCCCGGAGCGTTTCACGCAGTTCCTGGCCGTGACCCAGGCCAAGAACGAATTCCTGCAGGCTCGCTACGAGGTGCGCGGCTATACCAATAGCCCCAACGCAGAAACCGAAGCCCGCGCTGCTACACAGCTGGAAAAAGCTGTCGCCGGTTTGAAAGGCCTCAGCGTTGCCTTCGGTGCCGGTCAGCAAAGCGCATTGTCCGCACTGGAAACCGCGCTTGGCGCCTATCGCAGTGCGGTGCAGAGCTACAAGGCGGCCAACGCCAATATCGTCACCGCCCGTGCCGAAATGACTACCCAGGGAGCCGACATCGTGACAATCAGCGACAAGCTGTACGACATCCAACTGGAACGTCGCGACGCCGAAAGCACCCAGGCCCGCAGCCTGCAATTGATCAGCACTTTGCTGGCCCTGTTGGTCGGCGTGATTGCCGCGTGGGTGATCACGCGCCAGATCACCCGTCCGATCCAGGACACCCTGGCCGTGGTGGAGCGCATCGCTTCGGGCGACCTGAGCCACAACATCCAGGTGACCCGTCGTGATGAGCTGGGCGTGTTGCAACAAGGCATCCAGCGCATGGGCACCACCTTGCGCGAGCTGATCAGCGGCATTCGCGACGGCGTCACTCAGATCGCCAGCGCTGCCGAAGAGTTGTCCGCCGTGACCGAGCAGACCAGCGCCGGTGTGAACAGCCAAAAGATCGAGACCGATCAGGTCGCCACCGCCATGCATGAAATGACCGCCACCGTGCAGGAAGTTGCGCGCAATGCCGAGCAGGCTTCCCAAGCCGCTTCCGACGCCGACGGCCAAGCCCGTGAAGGCGATAAAGTGGTGGCTGAAGCCATCGCCCAGATCGAACGCCTGGCGGCCGAAGTGGCGCGCTCCACCGACGCCATGACGCACCTGCAACAAGAGAGCAACAAGATCGGCAGCGTGATGGACGTGATCAAGGCCGTGGCTGAACAGACCAACCTGCTGGCGCTCAACGCCGCGATTGAGGCGGCGCGCGCCGGGGAAGCCGGCCGTGGCTTTGCCGTGGTCGCCGACGAAGTGCGTGGCCTGGCGCAGCGTACACAGAAGTCCACCGAAGAAATCGAAGACCTTGTAGCCGGTTTGCAGAACGGTACCCAACAAGTGGCCAACGTGATGAACAACAGCCGCAGCCTCACCGACAGCAGTGTCGAACTGACCCGCAAGGCCGGGGTATCCTTGGAAAACATCACCCGCACCGTGTCGAATATCCAGTCGATGAACCAGCAGATCGCAGCGGCCGCCGAACAGCAAAGCGCCGTGGCGGAAGAGATCAGCCGCAGCATCGTGAATGTGCGGGATGTATCGGAACAGACTGCGACGGCCAGTGATGAGACAGCCAAGTCGAGCGTGGAACTGGCTCGCTTGGGTAGCCAGTTGCAGCAGATGGTCAGTCATTTCCGGGTGTAAGCAACCACAACCACTAACCGCGATTGCAAAAAAACCGCCTACCAAGGCGGTTTTTTATTGCCTGCAATTTACCGCTCACCCCTCGCTGTCCTCGACAAACACCAGCCGATTTCCAAACGGGTCACGGATGCTCATTTCCCGCGAACCCCAGGGCGTGTCCTCAACCCCAGGCTTGGCATATCGGTACTCTTTGCCCAGCAACTGCTGCTGATACGCATCGACCCCTTGGGCCTGAATTCGCACAGCCGCCCCCGGCGAAGCATCACCATGATGCTCGGACAAATGCAGCACGCATTCCCCCAGCGAGACCTGAAGGTACAACGGGAAATTCGCCTCGAAACGATGCTGCCAATCGACCTTGAACCCCAGGAAGTCGACGTAGAACTCCAAGGCTTTGACCTCGTCGAAAATCCGCAGAATGGGGACGACTTTTCCTAAGTGCATGGCGACAGCTCCGTATAAAAGAAGCCCCACTATAGAGCCGTAAACCCACCACGCAAATCCCCGCTACGCGCCAGGAACCGGCCTGCTCTCGCGCCGTTCGCCTGCCCATCGCGATAGCTCAATACGCCATTGACCCACACGCCATCAATCCCTTCAGCTGCGCGCTGCGGTGCGGTGAAATCCGCCACATCCCGCACCCGCAGGGGGTCGAACAACACCAGGTCAGCCCAGTAGCCTTCGCGGATCTCGCCACGCTCGGCCAGCCCAAAACGCGCCGCCGACAAGCCGGTCATCTTGTGCACCGCCGTGTGCAAAGGGAATAAACCGACATCCCGACTGAAATGCCCGAGTACCCGTGGGAAGGCCCCCCACAAGCGTGGATGAGGAAACGGGTCTTCAGGCAAGCCGTCCGAGCCCACCATCGACAACGGATGCGCGAGGATGCGCCGAACGTCGGCCTCATCCATCCCGTAATACACCGCCCCTGCCGGCTGTAAACGGCGAGCGGCCTCCAACAGCGAAACGTTCCACTCGCCAGCGATGTCCTGCAAATCGCGCCCGCCCATGTGCGGGTGCGGTGTCGACCAGGTGATGGTGATGCGAAACGCGTCGGTCACTTGCTTGAGGTCCAGGGTCGAGGAGCTGGCGGCATAGGGGTAGCAATCACATCCTACCGGATGATCTTTTGCCGCTGCTTCCAAGGCCGCCAACAGCTGCGGACTGCGCCCCCAATTACCGGCTCCGGCGCATTTAAGATGGGAAATAATCACCGGCACCCTCGCCTCTCGGCCGATCAAGAACGCTTCATCCAGCGCCTCCAGCACCGGTTCGAACTCGCTGCGCAGGTGAGTGGTGTACACCGCGCCGTAGGCCGTCAACTCTTGGGTGAGTTGCAGCACTTCATCGGTCTCGGCGTTGAACGCGCTGGCGTAGGCCAGGCCTGTGGACAAACCCAGGGCACCGGCCTTCAGGCTCTCCTGCAACTGCACGCGCATGGCCGCAATTTCATAGGGTGTGGCGGTGCGGTGCAGGTCGTCCATATGGTTGCTGCGCAGCGCCGTGTGGCCGATCAACGCCGCGACGTTCACCGCCGGGCAGGCTCGCTGCACCGCGGCGCGATAATCGGCAAACCGTGGATAAGAGAACGCCTCGCGGGTGCCCAGCAAGTTCATCGGGTCTGGCGGGTCGCTGCGTAAACTGACCGGCGCGGCGCTGATGCCACAGTTGCCAACAATCACCGTGGTCACGCCCTGGCTGAGCTTAGGCAGCATTTGCGGCTGGCGGATCACCACCGTGTCATCGTGGGTGTGCACGTCGATAAAACCTGGTGCTAATACCTGGCCATGGGCGTCGATAACCTGCTCGGCCCGGGCTGTGGACAAGTCGCCAATCGTGCGGATGCGCCCTGCGTGCACGCCCACATCGGCGACATACCCTGGGGTGTTACTGCCATCGATGATCAGCGCCTGGCGAATCAGCGTGTCGTACTTCATATCAGTCTCCAAGCGGCAGGCTGTCAGGGCCGCCGCGGTAATCGTCCAGGGCCAGTTTGATCCGGCGCAGGCGTTCCTGGTTGTCGTCCGGCAGGGCCAGCGCCAACTCGGTGGCGAGCAGGTCGATGGCCAGCAACATGCCGTAGCGGGCCGCGGTGGGCTTGTAGATGAAACTGGTTTCCGCTGGTTGCAGCGGCAGCAACACATCTGCCAACTGCGCCAGGGGGGAATCGGCAAGCGTGATAGCGACGATACGGGCGTCGTAGTTGCGCGCCAGCTTCACCACATCCAATAGCTCGGGCGTCAGCCCGGTGAGGGAACAGACGATCAAGGCATGTTCCGGCCCCAGGGTCGCAGCGGTGACACGCATCATCACCGGGTCATGGCTGGCGGCAATCGAGTAGCCCAGACGCACCAGGCGCACCTGCAACTCATCACTGCACAGGCTCGACGGGCCACCCATGCCGAACGCGTGGATCATCCGCGCCTTGCCCAACAGATTGACCGCATCGACGAAACTGCGTTGGTTGAAACCCGACAGATGCTGACGCAACGTCGCCTCGATATCGCCCAGGATCTGCCGATGAAACGCCGATTGTTCCGGCAACCCCGCAGGGTCCAGGAAGCGGCTGCCCACGCCGCTGGCCTGGGCCAATTGCAGGCGCAAATCGCGCAAGTCACGGCAGCCGACACTGCGGGCGAAGCGTGACAAGGTGGCGGTACTTACCTCAGCCCGTTGCGACAGTTCCTCCAGGCTGGCGGAGGCGGCAAAGCCCACATCCTCAAGCATCAGCTTGGCGATACGCCCTTCGCCGGCACTGAAAGCGTCCTGGCGGGCGCGGATCTGATAGAGGATGTCCATGGGGGCTCCGGGTTACAGGCTCATAAAACAAGGGACAGACCGTAGGTCAGGCCGAAGGCGACCAGCGAAATCAAGGTCTCCAGTACGGTCCAGGTCTTGAAGGTCTGGATAACCGTCATATTGAAGTATTCCTTGATCAGCCAGAAGCCACCGTCGTTGACATGGGAAAAGATCACCGAACCCGCACCGGTCGCCAGCACCAGCAATTCGGGGTGTGGATAACCCAAGCCCAAGGCGACCGGCGCGACCACGCCCGACGCCGTGGTCATGGCGACCGTGGCCGAGCCGGTGGCGATACGCATCAGGGCGGCGAACAGCCAGCCCATCACCAGCGGCGACAACTGGAACGCATGGGCCAGGCCGAGGATTTCATGGGTGACGCCAGCATCCACCAGGATGCGATTCAAACCACCGCCCGCGCCCACCAGCAAGGTGATGCTGGCAGTCGGCGCCAGGCATTCGTTGGTGAACTTGAGGATCGACTCGCGGTTAAAGCCCTGGGCCAGGCCCAAGGTCCAGAAGCTCACCAGGGTCGCCACCAACAAGGCAATCACCGAGTTGCCGATAAACAACAGGAACTGGTTGAAACCGCTGCCCGGCGTGGAAATCACATTGGCCCAGCCGCCGATCATCATCAACACTACCGGCAACAGGATGGTACCCATCGTCAACGCAAAGCTGGGCAGGCGCGTACGCGGTTCACGCTCGATAAACTGGCGCTCCAGCGGGTTTTCCGCCGGCAAATGAATGTGCGGCACGATGAACTTGGCGTAGACGGGCCCGGCAATGATCGCCGTGGGGATGCCAATCAGGATCGCATACAGCACCGTCTGCCCGACCGAGGCGTTATAGGCCAGCACCGCCATCATTGCCGCCGGGTGCGGCGGCACCAACGCATGCACCACCGACAGGCCGGCGACCATCGGCAACCCGACCATCAGGATCGACACGCCCACGCGCCGCGCCACGGTAAAGGCGATCGGCACCAGCAACACAAAGCCGACTTCGAAAAACAGCGGCAGCCCCACCAGGAATGCAATACACACCATCGCCCAGTGGGCATTGCGCTCACCGAAGCGGTTGATCAGCGTACGCGCCACCTGCTCGGCGCCACCGGATTCGGCCATCATCTTGCCGAGCATGGTGCCCAGCGCCACCACCAGGGCGATATGCCCCAGGGTCTTGCCGACACCCGCCTCGTACGAACCCATGATGGTGTCCGCTGGCATCCCGGCCATCAGCGCCAGACCGATGGACACCAGGGTAATCACGATAAAGGGGTTGAGTCGGTAGCGTGCAATCAGCACGATCAATGCAATGATGGCGATGGCAGCGTATGCCAACAGCCCGAAGCCCGGTGATGCGGCCATGCGGTACTCCTCGGAAAGGGTCACGTCGAATTGGTTGTGAAACTCATAAATCATTCCCGAGGAGTATTTTCAATTTTCATGAAAGTAATTTTCGCCCATGGATAAGCGCTGTCGCTTGGGGATATGCCCGACGCGGGCCGATGAAAATTCGGGGGGTGTTCTTACATGAAGATCAGAGAAGACGGAAACTCAAACGCCGCCCTTGAGTCATAGACTGCGCATCCACTGCCCAGGAAACCGCTCATGATTCGCACCACAATCGCCGCCAGCGTCCTGCTCTTGTGCGGCAGCGCTTATGCCGCCGACAACCCTGCCTTGAAAACATGCATGGACAGCGCGAATACCACCGCAGACATGGTCAACTGCAACGCCAGGCAAACCAAGGTGCAGGACGACCGCCTGAACCGCGCCTACAAAACCGCCCTCGCCGCCCAGGAAGGCCCGCGCAAACAGCAACTGCAAGACGTGCAGCGCCTGTGGATCAAATACCGCGACGCCAATTGCGCCTTCGCTGGCAGTGCCACCGGCGGCACGATTGATCAGGTCAATGGCACAGGCTGCGTGCTGGACATGACCCAGACCCGCGCCCAGGAGCTCGAAGACCTGGTCGGGCCGTAACAATGAACCTGCCACCTGTAGGAGCGAGCTTGCTCGCGAAAAACTCGAGAACGCCGCGTGGCGTCAGAATGCCCGCGTTATCGTTGACGATTTTCGCGAGCAAGCTCGCTCCTACAAAGGTAGGTGTTCAGTCATGCTGAACCCTGGCACGCTTGAGCAACTTCTTGCAGCGCTCGGATAAATGCAGCACCCGCAGGTGCTTGCCGGCCTTGGTATAGCGCTCGCGCAGGGTCATCAGCGCGGCAATCGCCGAATAGTCGACAAAGCTCAGGTGACGGCAATCCAGCGTGACCTGGGCCGGATCGTTGGCCGGGTCGAATTGATTCAGGAACGGCGTGGTCGAGGCAAAGAACAAGGTGCCATGCAGACGGTAAAGCTTGCTGCCGTCAGCCTCCAGGTGTTCATCCGCGTACAGCTCCCGCGCCTGTTGCCAGGCAAAGTTAAGCGCGGCGATAACGATACCGCACAGCACAGCGGTGGCCAGGTCGGTAAACACGGTAATGATCGTCACCGCCATGATCACCAGCACATCATTGAGCGGCACCTTGTTGATCACCCGCAACGACGCCCAGGCGAAGGTCTGTTGCGACACCACGAACATCACGCCCACCAACGCCGCCAGCGGAATCCGCTCGATCAGTGGCGACAGAAACAGAATGAACAATAGAATCATCACCCCGGCAAACACACCGGAGAAACGCCCCCGCCCGCCGGAGCTGAGGTTGATCACGGTTTGCCCGATCATCGCGCAACCGCCCATGCCGCCAAACAGGCCCGAAACCATATTCGCCGCGCCCAGGGCCACGCTTTCGCGGTCAGGATAACCACGGGTCTCGGTGATTTCGTCGGTGAGGTTGAGGGTCAGCAAGGTTTCCAGCAGGCCAACCATCGCCATCAAAAACGCGTAGGGCGCGATGATGCCGAGGGTTTCCAGGGTCCAGGGAATCTGCGGCAGCGCGAAGGTCGGCAAGCCACCGGCGATGTGCGCCATATCCCCCAAGGTGCGGGTCGGCAAACCAAGCAGGTACACCGCCAGGCCCACCCCCAGAATCGCCACCAGCGCGGGCGGCACGGCACGGGTCAGGCGGGGCAACAGGTACACAATGGCCATGGTTGCCGCCACCAGCCCGGCCATCACGTACAGCGGCGTGCCGCTGAGCCAGGTTTCACCGCTCTTGAAATGCTCCAATTGCGCCAGCGCAATGATGATCGCCAGGCCGTTGACGAAGCCGAGCATCACCGAATGTGGCACCATGCGCACCAGCTTGCCCAGGCGCAGCAGGCCGAAAGCGACCATGATCAACCCGCCCAGCAACACCGTCGCCAGCAGATACTCCACGCCGTGCTGCACCACCAGCGCGACGATCACCACCGCCATGGAGCCGGCCGCGCCCGAGACCATGCCCGGGCGGCCGCCGAACAACGCGGTGAGGGTGCAAATGATGAAAGCACCGTAGAGGCCCATCAGCGGGTTGAGATGGGCCACCAGCGCAAAGGCGATGCATTCGGGCAGCAAGGCGAAAGACGTGGTGAGGCCGGCCAGGGCGTCGGCGCGCAGACGGGTGAGGTTCATGGAGTACCAGGGAATTGCGGGGGATAAGGCGGGGAATGGTACGAAATTGCGGCGGGTGGGGCTAGTGAAGTGTCAGCTCCGATGTACCGAGTCGCCTCTTTCGCAGGCAAGCCAGCTTGTATGGTTAGACTTGTAGGGGTGGA